>JBNLAL010000052.1:0-7718 GCA_050302115.1 Gammaproteobacteria bacterium
GGTCTCTTGCTACGTAATCACGAAGAATATCCATCCTGCCATAACCAAAGCTGGGAAAATCGAGTGTCACACCTAATACGGGCACGTCCGGATTACGTTCAATAAATTTTTTACCCTTGGGTAAATCGATAACGCAGGCGCTGCAGGTTGGACTCCAGATATTAACCACGACCCATTTTCCGTTACCAATATAGTTACTCATGGGTTCCTCAACACCCTCGATATTAACCAGTTTCATATCGAGCACACCGGCCTTTAACGGCAGTGTGATTAATAGCAGACAGGTAAGGAATAAGGTACGCATGTTTTTTTATATATATTTAATGTGTCGATGTCATTTATTGGAACATCTTGAGGCCAATCAGTTCAACATGTACGGCATAGACGTTAGCGTATACAATAGCGCGCCATGTCAGGAAATACATTTGGAAAATTATTCACCGTAACCAGTGCCGGCGAAAGCCACGGGCCGGGATACGTATGCATAGTTGATGGCTGCCCACCGGGATTGGCTCTAACTGAAGCGGACATGCAACATGATCTGGATCGGCGCAAGCCTGGTCAGTCGCGTCATGTCACGCAACGTAAGGAATCCGATACGGTCAAGATTATGGGTGGTGTGTTTGAAGGCGTCACCACCGGCACCCCTATTGGCTTATTGATCGAAAACGAAGATCAAAAATCCAAAGACTACGGCAATATCATGAATATGTTCC
Source organism: Gammaproteobacteria bacterium (assembly GCA_050302115.1). GTDB lineage: Bacteria > Pseudomonadota > Gammaproteobacteria > Eutrophobiales > Eutrophobiaceae > JBNLAL01. The sequence continues at coordinate 717 of JBNLAL010000052.1, forward strand.
GTCCCGGTCATGCGGATTACACCTATCAACAGAAATACGGTATTCGTGATTACCGCGGTGGGGGACGTTCCTCTGCGCGTGAGACTTGTATGCGGGTGGCAGCAGGTGCGATTGCCAAGAAATACCTGAAAGAAAAATTTGGCATTGTGATTCGTGGTTATCTTTCCCAGATCGGCCCTATCAAAATCGAACACAAGGATTGGGATGAAGTCGAGAACAATGCCTTCTTCTGTCCGGATGCGGATCGCGTTACTGAATTGGATGATTATATGGATGCCTTGCGTAAAGAAGGGGAATCCATCGGTGCACGCATCAATGTCGTCGCTGAAAAAGTACCGGTTGGTTTGGGTGAACCGATCTTTGATCGTCTGGATGCGGATATTGCCAAGGCGATGATGAGTATCAATGCCGTCAAGGCCGTTGAACTCGGTGCCGGTTTTGCTTCTGTTGAGCAAAAGGGAACGGAGCATCGTGATGAAATGACGCCGGAAGGTTTTAAAGGTAACAATGCCGGTGGTGTGCTTGGTGGTATTTCGTCCGGTCAGGATATATTAGTGAGTATGGCCCTGAAACCAACATCCAGTATTCGCCTACCGGGTGAAACGATTGATAAATCGGGCGAACCCGCGGAAGTTGTGACCAAAGGCCGTCATGACCCCTGTGTCGGTATTCGTGCAACGCCGATTGCCGAAGCCATGCTGGCCCTGGTGTTAATGGATCATGTGTTGAGACATCGCGCGCAATGTGCAGATGTAAGTAGTCCTACCCCGATTATTCCGGCAAGTAGTTAATCATGATTAAAGTTGATGGTTTGCCTTACTGGCGACTGTCCGGTTTCTATTTCCTTTTCTTTCTGACCATCGGTGCTTATATGCCGTATTGGTCGCTTTATCTAAAGTCGATCAATATCAGTGCGGAAGGTATTGGTATTCTCTCGGCGATAGTTGTTGTTACCAAGATATTCTCATCACTGATATGGGGCTGGGTGGTCGATCATACCGGCAAGCGCATGCAGGTGATTCGTTATACCTCGTTGTTATCGATGTTGTCCTTTTCGTTAGTTTTGTTTTATCAGGATTTCTGGTCGCTTTTTTTTATCCTGTTCTTGTTTTCTATCTTCTGGAGTGCGGCATTACCACAGATTGAAGCCACGACGCTTTCTCATTTAGGTGAAGCCAGTGATAGCTATACCGTGGTACGTATCTGGGGCTCGATCAGTTTTATTATTTGCGTACTCGCCCTGGGTAAATATTTTGACCTGCAACCGATAGATCGTTTGTTACCTATCTTGATCATCACAATGTTTCTGGTTTGGGTGCACAGTCTCTTTGTGCCCGAAATCCCTGCAAACCATGACGGACATAGCGGACAAACATTCATGAAGATACTGATGAAACCATCAGTGATTTCACTTTTAGCGGTCTGTTTTCTGGTTCAGGCGGGTCATGGGCCTTACTACACGTTCTTTTCCATCTATCTGGAAGAACATCATTATTCAAACAGTTTTATCGGTACGGCCTGGGCTTTGGGTGTGTTGGCTGAGGTGATTGTTTATGTTTTTATTCACAAGGTAATTCGTCAATTTGGTCTAAGACGATTAATGATCCTGACCTTGATACTGGCAACAATACGCTGGTTGTTAATCGCCTGGTTTGTTGAGAATGTGTTTATTTTATTATTGGCTCAATGTCTACATGCAGCAACTTTCGGTATTTATCATGCTGTTGCAATCCAGTACATTCATCGTGAATTCAAGGGGATACATCAGGGACGTGGTCAGGCCTTGTATAGCAGTGTCAGTTTTGGTGCAGGCCTTGCACTGGGTAGTTTGGTCAGCGGCTATCTTTGGGAATCGGTCGGTTCTTCACAAACTTATTTATTCGCAGCGCTGTTGAGTGGAATAGGTATTATAATTGCGTGCTATGGTTTGCAAAAATCCACATCGGATTAAAAAAAATTATTTTTCCGCTGTAAGATAATTATTTACTATATATACTTTATCTCTGTGTGTTCTGGAATAAACAAAGGAAAGGTAACCATGAATAAAACAATCAAAAAAATCTCATATCTCGCTAGTCTTTTAATCGTTGCCTCGTTTGCTCAATCAACCTTCGCTGATGGTGTTCACTTGGGTGTACTCAAATGTACTGTCGTACCGGGTTCTCGTGTCAATCTTGTGATACGTTCTACCGCTGATGTTGAATGTGAATTCGACAATAATGGTACGATTGAACGTTATAAAGGAGAAACCGGGATTGGTCTGGGTCTGGATTTGAGCTTCAAAAAAGATGAAAAAATGCATTTTGGTGTATTCGCGGCCAGTTCTGATGTCAGTGCCGGAAGCCACGCTCTTGCAGGAAAATATGTGGGCGGGGAATTAAATGCCGCTGCCGGTGTTGGTCTTGGTGCAAAAGCACTGGTCGGTGGTAGCAACGATAGTTTCAGTCTGCAACCGTTGGCACTGGAAACCAGTACAGGTCTGGGTGCTTCAGGCGGTTTAAGCTTCCTGTATATCGAAGCTGATAATTAAGTAAGAATAATAAATGTTGTATTGATAAGGCGCCTTTAAGGCGCCTTTTTTTATTTAAAATTTAAATTAATTAATAGTGAACCTGCCCAACAGGCATAATTTTTTGCCTAAGTATCTAAATATATGAGCAAAATCTAACCCGGGAAATTTAAAGGTTTTGGTAAATTGGTCGCTAAAACGAAAGGATAATTATAAATTTAGAGCGTTAGGCAGAAAGTAAATATGCAAACACAAACAGCCGATAATGTGGCCGTGGATGAAGCCCCTCAGGTTTTTATTGGTCGTCAGCCAATATTTGACAGAGATCTGAATGTTGTCGGGTACGAATTATTATTTCGCCCCGGTAATACCAATGCCTACGATAGTCTCGACGGAAATCACGCTACCTCACAGGTTATAAATAACCTGTTAATTGAGATTGGTTTAGACGAGCTCATTGGAGATAAACCGGCCTATATCAATTTCACCAAAGAATTGCTAATGAATGGCGTAGCAGAGTTACTGCCTGCCAAAAGAGTGGTGTTGGAAGTACTGGAAACGGTAGATGTGGATGAAGATCTGACCAATAGTGTGAAGTCACTTGCGCAAGCAGGTTATTCAATCGCTCTCGATGATTTCACCTTTGCGGAAGAATGGTTACCGTTAATCAAGTGTGCCCGGATTATCAAGTTCGATATCATGATGCACAGTAAGGAGGAGGTAAGCGAACAACTTAAAAAATTTTCAGGCGAAGAAATTAAGTTGTTAGCTGAAAAAGTCGAAACTCAGGATGAGTTTAATCATTATAAGGAAGCAGGTTTCGATTATTTCCAGGGTTATTTTTTTTCCAAACCCGTTGTCCTGAATCAAAAAGCACTTTCATCAAACAGTCTTTCCTTACTACAACTCGTTGCAAAATTACAAAGTCCGGACATCGAGGTTGAGGAAATAGAAAAACTCATTTCACAAGATGTATCGTTAAGTTATAAATTGTTTCGTTCTGTTAATTCGGCCGCCTTTGGTTTAAAGAACAAGATGACCTCTATCAAACAGGCGGTTGTTTACTTCGGTTTGCAACGCTTGAAAAACTGGGCGTCTTTAATGGTTATAGCAAGCAACTCGAATAAGTCTCCTGAATTGATTCACACAGGTCTTGTGCGAGCAAAGATGTGTGAATTACTTGCTGAAGAAGCAGGTCTTCCCGAAAAGGATGCTTATTTTATTGTTGGACTCTTTTCTATTCTGGATGCTGTTCTTGATCAACCGTTGGAAACTATATTGAGTCAAATGCCTTTGGAAGAATCATTAAATAATGCATTACTCAATAAGGATGGAGATATGGGAGAAGCGTTAAAATGCAGTATCAGTTGCGAACAATGTGATTGGAATGATATCCATTTTCGGAATATTGAAAATTATCGTCTGCATGAGATACATCTTGACGCAATGATCTGGTCACAAAAATCATTTTCAGAATTGGATAAAAGCTAAACGCTGGTTCCTCCGACTGTAATATCATCGATGCGAATTGTCGGTTGGCCGACACCAACAGGCACTGATTGTCCGTCTTTACCACAAGTACCGATGCCGGAATCAAGCGCCATATCATTTCCGACCATCGTAACGCGGGTTAAAACATCCGGGCCATTACCGATAATAGTGGCGCCTTTAATCGGCGTGGTGATCTTTCCATTTTCAATTTTGTAGGCCTGACTGGCACTGAAGACAAACTTGCCATTAGTAATATCTACCTGACCACCGCCAAACTGGACGGCATAGATACCTTTATCAACAGAGGCAATGATCTCTTCCGGATCATGGTTTCCACCCAGCATATAGGTATTGGTCATACGTGGCATTGGCAGATGTGCATAGGATTCTCGTCGTCCATTTCCGGTAGGTGCAACACCCATCAGGCGTGCATTGTGTTTGTCTTGCATATACCCCTTCAAGATACCGCGTTCGATTAATGTTGTTGATGATGTGGGTGTGCCTTCGTCATCCACATTTAATGAACCGCGTCGGTTTTCAATCGTGCCATCGTCAACAACTGTCACTTCCGGTGAGGCAACGCGTTCACCAATGCGATCAGAAAAAGCAGAGGTTTTCTTTCGGTTAAAATCGCCTTCCAGTCCATGTCCAATCGCTTCATGTAATAAAATGCCCGGCCAACCCGAACCTAATACCACCGGCATCGTTCCAGCGGGAGCCGCTTCGGCCTTAAGGTTGATCAATGCCTGTTCCAGTGCCTCATCGACATAGGACATGGCCATCCCATCGTTGAGAAAATACTCATAACCAAAACGACCACCACCACCAGATCCGCCTTTTTCAATTCGACCTTCTTCTTCAACAATGATGTTAACGTTTAATCTGACAAGTGGGCGGATATCGCCGGTTAACATGCCTTCACTGTTGGCAACAAGTACAGTAGTGTAAGAACCGGTTAATCCGATCATGACCTGGCGGACACGTGGATCTTTTTGACGGGCGGCCTGATCGAGTTGCTTTAATAAATTAATTTTTTCCTCGGTGCTGATCGAATTTAAGGGGTCTTTGTCACTATACAAAGCGACAGGACTATTTTTATGCCAGGCCTGTAGTTGACCATTGTCACCATGACTGGCAATGGAACGGGCTGCTGTCGCGGCCTGTGTTAATGCGGGTAAAACTATTTCATCGGAATAGGCAAAGCCGGTCTTCTCACCGCTTATAGCACGGACACCAACACCTTGATCAATACTGTGTGATCCTTCTCGTACTATACCGTCTTCCAGCACCCATGATTCGGAGTGTGATGACTGGAAATAAAGGTCAGCCTGATCAATGGAAGGGAGCATCAAGTGATCCAGCGTGTTTTGCACATCACTGAGTTGAAGTCCTCGGTTGTTGAGTAAAGTATTTTCTGCAATTTCCAGGGCTTTAGTCATTTAGTTTGTAATCCAGTTTTCTATGAGTGAGTGTTGGAAACAGCTTACGTAGTTTGGTCTGTTTATCCAAATCGACTGAGGCAACAGCAACGCCATTACCTTTTTTCAATTCCGCAAGAACTGTACCCCAGGGATCGATAATCATGCTGTGACCCCAGGTTTCACGTCCATTGATATGTGTTCCTCCTTGATTGGAGGCAATAACATAGCATAAGTTCTCAACCGCCCGGGTCCGTAACAATGATTCCCAATGTGCTTCCCCGGTTGTTGCTGTAAAAGCTGAGGGCGCCGTAATAATCTGAACATCATCCTTATGCATATTTCGATAAAGTTCCGGGAAACGCAGGTCATAACAGACAGAGAGTCCAATATTGCCAATCGCAGTTTTGGCGACGACAACTTCCTTGCCAGTTTCGAAGGTTGCCGACTCCAAATAAGATTCTTCATTTTCCTCATCTACCAGCACATCAAATAGATGAATCTTGTTATAGCGTTCTGTACATTGGCCTGCAGGCGAATAGAGCAGACTGGCGGCGTAGACCTTATCAGGATTTTCTGATTGCAGCGGAATGGTTCCACCTAATAACCAGATTTTATGCTGTTTCGCCTGTTCAGCCAGGAAGGTCTGGATAGGGCCCTTGCCATAGGGTTCCACGATTGCCAGACGATCAGAATCTTCTTTCCCCATGAGGGGAAAATTTTCCGGTAAAGTAACCAGTTTGGCCTGCTTTGAGACCGCTTCGGTAATAAGTTCTTTGGCTAAATCGAGATTTTCTTCCAGGACATCGCCAGATACCATCTGTATAGCTGCAACATTGATCATGATTTGATTATACGGGAGAGGTGTGTACCCCGGTAGATGTAACTTTTGGATAAAAAAACAGAATCTTTAGAACATTTTGCAGGGATCAATTTTACCTGACTCTAAAAACCTTATATCGTATACTCGCTGTCTTTTTTTACACTGTGAACACGACCTTGAACGAAGAATTTGCACGCATAAACCGGTTACCTCCTTACGTATTCAATATCGTTAATGAATTGAAGATGGATGCTCGTCATCGAGGTGAGGATATTATTGACTTCGGTATGGGAAATCCCGATCAGCCGACACCAAAACACATTGTCGACAAGCTGGTTGAAGCATCTCAACGCGATAATACGCATGGATATTCAATTTCACGTGGTATTCCACGCCTGCGGCGCGCTATCTGTAACTGGTACAAGAACCGTTACGATGTTGATTTGGATCCGGAATCAGAAGCCATTGTGACGCTCGGTTCCAAAGAAGGGCTTGCGCATCTGGCAATGGCCGTTGTTGATCGCGGTGATGCCGTGCTCGTTCCAAACCCTGCTTACCCAATCCATCCGTTTGGATTCGTCATAGCGGGTGCTGATGTGCGTCATGTCCCGATTGGGCCGGGGATTGATTTTTTTGAAGAACTACAAAAAGCGATACGCGATTGCTGGCCAAAACCAAAGATGTTGCTGATCAATTTTCCAGCTAACCCAACAACACAATGTGTTGATCTGGAATTTTTTGAAAAGATTATTGAGATAGCG
>JBNLAL010000053.1:0-7693 GCA_050302115.1 Gammaproteobacteria bacterium
AATTTCTGACTCACGCACAGCACTATGCAAAACAACATTGTCTTCATTACCAACAGCCAGTTTTGCAATGCCGGACTGGTAACCCAATATGACATTACGTAAACGTTCGCGTTCTTCTTCATCTTCGATACGTTGTGAAATTCCTATCGAAGGGTAATCAGGGATGAATACGATATAACGAGAGGGAATTGAAAGACGTGTTGTTAATCTTGCTCCTTTACTGCCAATAGGGTCTTTAACAACCTGGACCAGGATTTCATCACCTTCCTTGATAATGGTTTCTATGGGTTGCGTATGTTCATTTGCAGCTAATTCAGTTTCAAGTTCTGCATCGTTATTGTTGGCAACAATATCTGATGTATGCAGAAAGCCGGTACGTTCTAGTCCGATATCGATAAATGCTGCCTGCATACCGGGAAGAACACGTGACACTCGACCTTTGAAAATATTTCCAACCAGACCGCGTTTTTGTGAGCGCTCAATATAAACTTCCTGAAGCACTCCGTTTTCAACGACGGCAACGCGTGTTTCCTGAGGGGTAACGTTGATTAGTATCTCTTCACTCATAAGAGTATTGTGTATAAGCTGAGTTATTCCGGTAAATGGCCAATTTTCATAAAATAATTATATCATCATCTCTTTTATAATTGGCTAGCAAATTGTCCAGAAAAACAAGTAATTATGGTGGTTCTGTCAGGTGGGAAATAATAAACTAAAAATATGAAATTTGATGGTCTAAAAGACATTCTTCCAGCCAGGAATTTGTTAATGGAAGAAGAATCCCGTCGGGTTTACGAGTGTGATGCCTTATCTGCGCACAAGGTAATACCGGGGTGTGTCGTGCTACCGGACAATATTGAGCAGGTTCAGGCTACGTTACGTTTTTGTAATGAGCATGATCTACCCGTTGTTGCACGTGGTGCTGGAACAGGATTATCCGGAGGAGCAATGCCACATGCAGAAGGCGTATTGTTAAGTCTGGCAAAATTTAATCAGATTATTGAAATTGACCCGTTACAAAGAACCGCCCGTGTTCAGCCCGGTGTTCGTAATCTGGCAATTTCCGAAGCGGCAAAACACTACGGTCTTTATTATGCACCGGATCCATCATCGCAGATCGCCTGCACAATAGGAGGTAATGTTGCAGAAAATTCAGGTGGTGTACATTGCCTTAAGTATGGGCTGACAGTTCATAATATTCTGCAATTAAAGGTCGCCACTATTGATGGTGATTTGATCACGATTGGTAGTCATGCTCTGGATTCTCCTGGCTACGATTTATTAGCAGTATTGACCGGTTCCGAAGGAATGTTGGCTGTTGTTGTTGAAGTAACAGTCAAATTATTACCAAAACCACCTTTTAGCAGGGTGTTACTTGCTGCTTTTAATGATATTGAAAAAGCGGGTGATGCTGTTGCGGGAATTATTGCAAAAGGCATTATTCCTGCGGGACTGGAAATGATGGACAACGCCGGCATTAGAGCGGTAGAAGATTTTATTCATGCAGGTTACCCAGTTGAAGCTCAGGCCATTTTATTATGTGAACTTGATGGAACTCGGGAAGAAGTTGAAGAAGGATTAGAAGAAGTGGGAGAACATTTAACTCAATGTGGTGCAATTGAAGTAAGAATTGCAAAGGATGAAGAAGAGTCACTCAGGTTTTGGGCTGGTAGAAAAGCAGCATTTCCTGCTGTAGGTCGTATAGCACCTGATTACTATTGTATGGATGGCACCATTCCCAGAAAACATATAGCTAAAGTATTGACAGAAATTAATGTGTTATCTGAAAAACATGGGTTGCCAGTGGTAAACGTCTTTCATGCAGGCGATGGTAATTTACATCCACTGATTCTATATGATGTGGGTAAGCCCGGAGAGCTTGAACGTGCCGAAAACTTTGGTAGTGAAATACTTCAACTTTGTATTGCTATGGGCGGCACTATTACGGGTGAACATGGAGTGGGTATTGAAAAGGTTAGGGAAATGTGTGTTCAGTTTACGGATGATGAACTAAACCAATTTCATCGTGTTAAAGAAACATTTGATCCTAAAAGTTTATTGAATCCTGGTAAGGCCGTACCGACCTTGAATCGTTGTGCTGAGTTTGGAGCAATGCATGTTCATTCCGGTAACGAAAAGTTTCCAGAATTGGAACGTTTTTAATGTAATCCTCGATTTTTTTGACTCATCTATGGAACAACAAATACAAATAATCAAGGAACAGGTGCTAAATGCTGTTCAATTACAGCAACCCTTGAATATTGTAGGTGGAAACAGTAAATCATTTTATGGAAGAAAGAGTGAAGGGGATAAGCTAGAAATGTCCGAATTCAGTGGAATAATAAAATATGAACCTACTGAGTTGTATATCACTGTTAAGGCGGGCACACCACTTGTTGAGATAATCGATGTATTAAAACAGCAAGGACAGATGTTGGCATTCGAGCCACCATTAATTAATTCAAACACAACAATAGGAGGCATTGTTGCCACTGGACTAAGCGGACCACGACGTCCTTATACCGGTTCAGTCAGGGATTTTGTACTTGGAATAAAATGTATAAATGGCCTGGGCCAGATAATGACATTTGGTGGTCAAGTAATGAAAAATGTTGCTGGTTATGACCTGTCACGGTTATTAACAGGATCCCTGGGTACACTTGGAATTATTCTTGAAATTTCCTTGAAGGTTTTACCGATACCTAAATTTGAAATGACTGGTCGAAAAGCAATGTCATACAGTGAAGCAATAAAGACAATGAATGAATTATCGTCTAAAACATTTCCTGTGTCTGCTGCGTGTTACAATAAACAGTATTTATATGTTCGTTTTTCCGGTATTGAAAAAGGGATTGTTTCGGCAATAAAAACCTTGGGCTTTGATGAATATCCGGGAGATGAACAATGGTGGCAAGAGTTACGCGATTTTCAACTGCCGGTATTTACTGATAATAAATTATTATGGCGATTATCTTTACCTTCGACGAGTCAGCTTGAACTGAAAGATGATGCCTTTCTGGTAGATTGGGGCGGTGCACAGTATTGGTGGGCGTCCGAACAGGAAGCTGATGAAGTTTTTTCCATTGCCAAAAAAGCAGGTGGTAGTGCAACGTTGTTTAAAGGTGGTGATCAGAATGGTGAAGTGTTTCAAACTTTACCCAGCGAAATTCAAAAACTACATGTAGGTTTAAAGCAAGCATTCGATCCACACCGTATATTAAACCCGGGAAAAATGTACGCTTCTATTTAAAACGATTATGCAAATCTTTATAAAAGAATCATTGCGAAACACTTCACAAGGGAAAGAGGCAGAACGTATTTTACGTGCGTGTGTCCATTGTGGTTTTTGTACGGCGACTTGTCCTACCTATCAGATTTTGGGTGATGAACTGGATAGTCCCAGAGGTAGAATTTATTTAATCAAGTCTATGCTGGAAGGAAAAGAGGCAACAGACAAGACCATGCAACATCTGGATCGCTGTTTAACCTGTCGTGCCTGTGAAACCACCTGTCCTTCTGGGGTTGAGTACGGGAAATTACTGGATATAGGACGCGAACAAATGGAAGAAAAGCTAACGCGTTCATTTCCCCAACGTTTATTTCGCACATTAATTCTGCAGATTTTACCTTTTCGAATACGGTTCAATTTTATATTACGGTTAGGACAATCAGTGCGTTTTTTATTACCGAAAAGCATAAAACGTATGGTTCCTGCTTATAAAAAAGAAACACAAATTGAAACAAACATAAATAGTAAACATAAGGTTCTATTATTATCAGGTTGTGTGCAGCAATCACTTGCTCCCGAGATCAATATTTCTGTCAAAAAGCTATTAAATCATTTTGAAGTAAAAGTTTTTGAAATAAAAAATGAGCAATGTTGTGGAGCAATGAGCCATCATTTAGGTGCTGGCAATCAGTCTCTGGGTTTTATGCGTAAAAATATTGATGCTATGTGGCCAATTATGGAAAAGGGTATTGACGCTATTATCTCAACAGCCAGTGGTTGTGGTGTTCATGTTAAGGATTACGCTTATCTTTTAAGAGAAGATAAAAAATATGCGGATAAAGCAAAAAAGATTTCGGCATTAACTAAAGATTTTTCAGAATACATTATAAATTATGATCTGAAAAAAATAACGAATAAAAAAAATATAAATCAAAAGATTACATTTCAAAGCCCTTGTACCTTACAGCATGGACAAAAACTTAATGGTGTTGTTGAAGGGATATTAAATCGTTTAGGTTTTGAATTAACTTATGTAAAAGATCCCCATCTTTGTTGTGGATCGGCCGGCGTTTATTCATTATTACAAAAAAATATTTCTGACCGGTTAAGAGAAGATAAGCTGAATAACCTTCTTAATGGTGAACCAGATATAATATTAACGGCCAATATTGGTTGCCGTGAACATCTGAAACAACAAAGCCCGGTGCCTGTCAGGCACTGGGCTGAAGAAGTTGCAAATTTAATTGATTAGTCGGCAACATGCCAACTGCCATCTGCTTGTCGACATGCAGTCCCATGTACAACCTCTGCCCGACCATCGATGACAGCTTCTGTAGTGTAATCGCGGCAGGGGCCAGATGCTGTTTCATAGGTTTTTGTCGGGGTTACCTGATAATCAATTCCTGAATCCGGATTATTCCATGCGACGGAGTGTCCGGTGGGTGCAGTTTCCAGGGCATCATTAGCACGTCGCCTATCCAGTTCATCCATATTTTTCCCAATGCTCCCGCCCAAATAACCACCGAGTAATGCACCGATTGCAACAGCCGCCAATTGACCCGTTCCGCTACCAATTTGGCTTCCAACATAGGCTCCTGCTCCGGCGCCTACCAATGTTCCAGCATCCTGTTTGGTTGGATTACATGCAGTGAGAAAAACAAGACTCGCAATTACGCCAAAATGAGCTATTTTATTCATGCTTTTTTACTCCCAAGCGATTAATAAATTCAATCCTGGTTAATTAGAACATTGAATTTATATCGAGTTCAGCATTTATTCGTGATTTGCAAACTATTTCCACATTTTGTATTAAGAATGATTTTAATTTCTAAAATTGGTGGAATGGCTGAAGTGGAAAAAGATAGTCTGGGTTATGACAAGGAATATAAACGAGCTTGTATTATAAGTGGATATTGCTTAATGATAAGAAGTGAAAACTGGTAATCGCTATTCGATTACCAGCACACCACCGGATTCTTCATCCTCACTAAAGATATCGTCATAGTCTTCTACAGGAGGATTACCATCATAGATGAGGTATTCACGCTTTTGTAAGTGAGCCTCACGTGTAAATGTATAGGGATCAACAGCTGCTTCATCACGAATATCAGTGGCCTCAAGCAGGTTTGCTCTTTTGTTTATTGCATTAAGTGCACTAACAGGAAAAAGTATGGCACTGGAAATGTAAAAGAAAGGGTTCAAAAATGTGCTTGGCACATAATCAGTTGTGTCTCTGATTGTATTAGGACCTTGAAGTGGAATATATAAGTATGAACCTTTATCAACACCCCATACAGCTAATGTTTGACCAAAGTCTTCCTCGTGTTTCTCCAAACCCATGTCGTTAGATGCCACATCAAACAAACCACCGATTCCCAATGTCGAGTTAAAGATAAACCGCAGTGAATCATTTACGCCTTGCTCAAATTTTCCCTGTAATAAGTCATTCAAAATAACATTAAGGTAAGCCAAATTGTCAAAGAAGTTAGTTACCCCTGTTCTGATAGGGGCCGGTGTAATCTCAACGTAAGCTTCTGCCACAGGTTTCATCAAGTGCTTATCCAGGGTCTCACTAACATTAAAAAAGACGCGGTTAGTCGGTTCAATAGGGTCGTCTTTATTAGCAACATCGCCCTGTGTCCCAGTTGTTGCGCAACCTGTTGTGACTGACAGTATTCCAATAAATATCAAATGTTTTGATAGTTTAAAAAAGCGGCATCCAAACATTGCTTCTCTCTCGTGGTCTATAAAGTTATTTTTTTTATCGGTAAATATTGACATACCTTAAGCCACTAGACAATTCATATCTTGCCCAGCAGAACTATTTTGGATGTAAGTCCCTGATTTTATCCTCGATATCTGCGACCAGGGCATTAAAGCCTTTGTCCCTGATTACTGCGGAATATTCGGCCCGTTTTAATGAAAGGTCATTTATGCCATCAGCAATAACACTGATTATTTTCCACGATTCATTATCTTTCTGTACGATGTAATCAAGTGATACGGGATCTTCTCCAGGGGAGTCCAATTTGGTCTTTACCAAAAAGCGATTTTTTTTCATTGGCTCGATGGAGGTGGTTTTAAAGGTTTCTCCATTGAATGAATCGAAGCGGCTAACATAAGTTGATATGGTTAAACGGTTAAATAAATCAATAAAATCAGTCTGAGCTTTTTCATCAAGTGTTTTCCAGTAACGGCTTAATACAACTTTGGCAATTAAGGGGGTATTAAAGTGCGATTTAATTATATCTTCTATTGAGCTATATCGTTCTTCAAAACTGGTATTATTAGCGTTTTCCATTATTTGCAATAATGCATTATGAAGTTCTTGCACTGGGGCTTCGGTAGCCTCGTTTGATTGGGTTTCAGCCAAAATAGGTGAACTTAATGAGAAAAGAGACAAACCCAGGAATAATGTCGATAAAAATTTGTATATCAGTTTTAAGTTCTTCATGTAATCAATCCGAATTTTATTTTTAAGTTCTTAGAGGGCTGCCCACCAAAAATGTTGCATTCTAAATAACTAATTATAGTGTCGCCCTTTCCAGTTTGCTCCTTGCGCAAAATAATATCGGTAAGCTGAATTCCAGGTCATGGTCAAATACAAGCAACCTATCAGCGGTAGCGTAAGCGCATAAATGGGAGACATGGAATAATAACGTAAAGTGGGTAAATAACATATGATCTGGAGCACTATAGTTGTGAGGGCGAGACTAAAGGTAATATTTTGTATTTGTAAGAGACCAAGCATGGGTAATAGAAAAGCAAAAATCATGAGCAAGGTACATATAAATAATAACCAGGGGGAATAGTGCAGTTGTGTATATGCTGTACGTGTAACCATTTGCCAAATCGTAGATAAGGTTTCATAACTTCGAATACTTAAGGCCGAATGGGTTAGTCCAGTCCAGGTTTTACACTTTTTTTGTTTTACCTGTTTGGCCAGACTGCAATCATCGATCAAGGCGTGTTTGATACACTCGAAACCACCCAATTCATTAAGTATGCTGTTTTCAATAAAGATAAAACCTCCTGCTGCTGCAGCGATCCATGAATCTGGTTTGTTAGATAAATGAAACGGATACAGGAGTTTGAAGAAAAAGATAAAAGCTGGCATTAATAGCTTTTCCCAGAAGGTTTGCATCTTTAAAAAAGCCATTAGCGATAACATTTGTAATTGCTCATTTCTTGCCTTATTTAATACTGCAGCAATTAAACCTTTTTTTAATACAATGTCCGCATCTAACAGAATCAGGTATTTTGTTTTTACTCGTTGTCGCCCCTGTTCGAGTGCCCAGAGCTTGCCACTCCACCCTTCAGGCAGTTCGACCCCATTCACAATAATGAGATTTTCAAGCCCAACGGATTTAGCAATATCGATAGTATTGTCGCTGGATTGATCATCGACGAGTATGATCTTTAACCCGTTTCCCTGGTTTTTTAATGCAATTAATGTATCGTCGA
>JBNLAL010000054.1:0-7685 GCA_050302115.1 Gammaproteobacteria bacterium
CATTCGTCTGAAACAAGAATGCTGACGGCACATCCTGTACATAAAAGAAAACCCCGCGTAGCGGGGCTCAAGATTTGGGGCACTACATAAAATTTTTCAGGAACTTACTTCTACCTCAACGGCGTGTAATCCCTTGGGACCTTGCTCTGCATTATATGAAACAGTTTGACCTTCGTTTAAAGTCTTGAAGCCGTCTGCTTTTATTGAAGAATAATGAACAAAGATATCGTCCCCACCTCCTTCTGGTTCTATAAACCCGTACCCTTTGGATTCACTGAACCACTTTACTTTACCACTACTCATTACTAAAACTCCCCTACTGAAAAAAATTAAACCAAGATGCATTAAATTATCGTCAGCAGATTTTGACCAAAATCAAATGACATCTAAACAAAGCATAGTCGATAAATTTTAGGGTCGCCAGAAAAAAAGTGGTTTTTTTATGCTATTTCATAGTGAAAAACCATCATGGAAGGTCTTCCAGGAACTCGAAATCAGCAATTGAATTAATTAAAACTATCTGTTGCTTCTTGTTCATTTTGAGTAACAGTTTCATCAAATTTATTCACAACCCTGACAACAACTATAGAATCGCGATAAAAATCTGAATGAACCGGTACACGAACTTTTACTGCAGCTTTCTCACCACCTCGACCATCAGAATAAATAACCACATCATCTTCATTTAAAAATCGTGATTTATATTGCAACCGCCCATCCTTATAAACATATAAAGTTTCGGAATCATTAATATACTTAGTAATGGGCCTAGAGGAATTTATAGAGGTACAACCAGTACAAAACAAAAAGGCAACAATAAATAACACCAATTTATAATTAATAGTTTTCATTATATTTAACATATAGTTATTAAACATATTTAAACTATATATTAATGAAATTAAATTGATGTGTTCAAGATCACATTTTTAGTGGCAAACATGTGATAGTTTTAACACTATATAGAAAATAAATGACAAATTATTTTTAAAAACCTGATTCCCTAACTAATACTGAAGCAACAATTTTATAAACCCGTTTTAAAAAACTTTCAGCCTTTCCTTCTATATGTACAACACCACGTAACACTTGTTCAACGCTCACATTTTCAACAAGGCTTACTTTTATTCGTACACGGTAAACAGATTTCTCCGGTACTAAACGGTTATCTTTATCTATTAATGAAGGAATTTTTCCACCATAGAGTGATGCCAATTCCGGCAAATCCATGGTTTGCAAGTTTGCATGCTCCACGTCATTAACAAAACCCCAAATTGAATCCAATTGAGGATTCTCCGGAATAAATTTTGCACTGGCATGTATTTTCACCCGTTCCAAATCGGACTCGGTTAAAATACCTTCGATCGTGGGTTCAGAAGGCAAAATAATTGTGGTGATGGGTAAGCTTTCATTGATCCAGCGATTAGGGTGTAACGATTCCTCCATATCAAAAACATAACCATCAATCGGAGAACGTATAATTAATTGGTTTCTCTTTTCAAGCAAACCATCCAACTTCGAACGACTTTCCTGTAATTGTTTTACAATCACTTGTATATTTGCCAATTCATCACTACTTGCTGCAATTCGTTTTGCCTGCAGACGCAGAATGTCGATTTCCTGCTCAGTAATTTCAATTTTATTTTCTAATTCAGGCGACTTTAAAACCAGTAAAATTTCATTTTCTTCAACCTGTTTTCCTTTCTTCAGGTAACTGGATTCAATATAAGCAGGGGCCGGGGTATAAAGCGTTGCCTTTTGCTGACTTTTATATAACGCCGGAACAACAATTGAAGTGTTCCAGGGATAGACAAACAAAGCCAGGATAAAAAAACAAATAAAGACAGTAATATAAAAGCGAAAAGATTTTATTATCATCGATCTTATGTTCCACCAGCTTCTGAATAAATTAGTAACAGGTAACAAAATAAACCAGATTATCTCGATAGCAAAAAGAAAGATACCCAGGAGTTTAAAGAAAAAATGGTAAACCAATACAGCAATACCCATAAAAAGAAAAAAACGGTATATCCATACACACCACGCATAGATGTAAAGTTTACGTAGCATATTTCTGGGTAATGCTTCGGGTGGCCTCAACTTTAATCCAAACAACAATTCTGTTAATCGCCATTTACCAATCTCAAACGATCTTTTTTGCAGGTTTTGAATACCCAGCAAATCAGACAAAATGTAATAGCCATCAAAACGCATGAGTGGGTTAGTATTGATAGCCAAAGATAATACCCAACTGGTTGTCGCCAGGATGAAAGCAGCACTTTTCAAAATACCATCTGGAAGGAACGCCCAGCAAAAAGTTGCTATACAGGCAATATACAATTCCATTAGCATTCCAGCCGCTCCAACATGTATGCGCTCTATAGCTGATTTCACACGCCATGTGTCAGATGTGTCTGTATATAAAATTGGGAACATTACCAGGAAAGCAATGCCCATGGTCGGTACCTTACAACCATATCGAATTGCAGTATAAGCATGGGAAAGTTCGTGCAATATTTTTATAAAAACCAGGGATATGAAATAAAAAACCAGTCCTTGCAGATTAAAAAAATACAAAAATGTCGAAATAAATGAATCCCACTGCCGTCCAATAATATATAAACCGATCAACCCAACAAATAACACCAGAGCTGTTGCTGTTGTTGAAAATAATGGTTCTACAAAAACAAGGGTCTTTCTTAAAAAGCGGGTAGGCTTTACTAAAGGGATCCTTAAAAAAAGATAATTATGAATCAGCCAGACCAGAAAGCTTGGTTTACTTGCCTGATATTGTTCATAATAGTCATTACTAGAACCGCTGGCAGGATCCAGGGTTAAGCTGTTGACATATAAAAATGACAATAGACTTTGAATATCTTTCTCATTGACATCAAGCGTAGTCTCTTGTCTTACCTTCTCTATTAATGCTTTTGCTTTTCCAACAGCCCATCTGGAGAGAAGCTGAAAAGCAGTCCAACCAATCGAAAAATATTTATCGCGTAATGGATCAAAGATTAACCAGCTCGGCGATCCGTCCAGGGCAACCGGACCTTCAATTAATTGAAGGTCGTTACGCAGTACAGGAAGCGGAAAATCTTCTATATCTCCATTCATATTCCAATGAGCTGACGAACATAGGAAATTGGTCGTCTGAATAAATAGAAGAAGACAGAAACACGTTCACCATATAACTTGGCTGTACCTTGTAAACCGATACGAAGTATATCTCTGTCAACTTCATCAAATTGTGCATATACACGATAAGTCAACGTATCCTGATTGTATTTTTCTGCAACATAACTGGTACTGTTAACTGTTGCCTGAATGCGATGAAGCGGATCGGCATCCAGAAAAACATCAACTTTGGCACCTTTTTCTAATACAATGGCATCTTCAATAGACAAGTTTATTTTAAGTTGAATCTTGTTTGGATCAGCTATTTCCATTACACGTTCACCTACCCGAACAGGTCTGCCTATCCAGTCTGTTTTATCCGAATAGATTAACAATCCACTTTTTTCCGCCTTCACGTCAACCTTATCAAGTAACTCACGGGCATATTCCAGTTTTGTTCTTTGCAGTTCTGTCTGTGCTTTTAATAAAGCAATTTGTGACTTACTTTTAGCATCCTTAAATGCATCCTGCGCTGCTTTTCGATATTCTGCTTCTGCAACAGCCAGAGTTTTTTCCACAACATTATATTCATTACGCAGGTTTGTATCTTCAAGCGAAAATACATTCTCTCCTTTAATAACGCGTGAATTCGGCAAAAAATGTATATCTGATATTACACCATCCATAGGTGCACTGATTATCGCCGGATCTCTTGCAGTAACTTCTACTGGCGCTAGTGCAGATAGCTTGATCGGTTTTACAAAAACTGCCAGCAAAAAAACTATGATCACCCAAACAGCAACAGTAATGCCTCTTGGTCGCTTATATAAATTACGCCGACTGGAAATAGCGACCAAGGCATGAGCATATGTTTCACCCAATCTTTTCATTAGTGCTTTTTCATTATCTTTCCAGGGGATTTCTTTCGTCATCCATAAACCACCTATGAAAGTTCCATCAGGTAATTTCAAAGGCGTCCATAAAACGAAAGGTAAGGAATATTCTTTCCAGCCCTCTTTTAAATCATCAGGGCACTGAGCCATATCAATAATTGCTTGCGTTCCTATGTTCTCGCTATCGAATATTCTTGATAATGTTTTCTCTAACCAGGAAGCGAAGGGGGCGTTATGTTCAATTACAGCAATACTTGAAGCAGCTGTAAGTTTACAGTCACGTTTGATGGGGTGTGCAGATAAAAAAAGGTAAGCTTGTCGGTAAGGTATCAAGCGACGAGTTTCGTTTACAATCATAAAATGTAATGCTCCAGCACTACTTGCAGCACGCGCCATTGATTCAAGTTGTAATAACTTCGAGATTCCGGAAATATCAGGAGACTGTTCTACAGATGTCATATTAATTTGCCTGTTTGAACTGTGCTGTACCACTCATACCTGACAATACACCCTCAGGCTGTTCTTTGAATCTAGCCGTTAACTTTACTGTTTGACTGACAGGATCTACTACAGCTCCCACTTTTGTTACAGTTGCTTCAATGGTCATTCCAGTTTCATCAATTAAAAAACTGAATGGCTCACCTGTTTTTAACCAGTTTAACCAGTTTGAAGGAACTATTAATTCAATCTCCAAATCGCTGTCATTTAGAATAGATAACAACTCCTTATCTTCAGGCACAGTTTCATGCTCATTGACAGCAACCTCAATAATTCGTCCATTATAAGGCGCTTTTATTTTACATTGGCTTACCCTCAAAGCGCGCATTGTTCGATCAGCACGGGCGACTTCCATCTCTGACTCAGATATTGATACATCAATATCACTAATGGCATTTAAAGCTAATAGTTGTTTATTATTTTCATAAATATTCTGTTTCGATTTAAATTCGGCCTCTGCCGAAGCCAAATCAGCACGATAAAAAGAACAATCAAAATCAACTAAAACAGAACCTTTTTTAAAACCATCTCCCGCCTTGAATGGAATACTATTAATCTTCGCTGCAATCTCACTCGATATAACTGCTTTCTCAACCGGTTTTATTAAACCACGGACATTATCCGTGACTATACCATTCGAAAATAAATCATCGTCAACGGCCATTAAAGTGGAAGGGGGAAATAAGATGAAGAGAGACATTACAAAAAATATTTTTCTGTTTAGTTTCATTTGTTTGACCCTCATCAATTACTAACCTTCATTGAAAAAAACTGTTCTTGTAATGATAACCCTTCAAAGTAATGCATTATCGATTCACTTAATGTGTTAACACTACTATTATCTGAATCAATATTTATAGGATAGGGATCAATACCTAACGCTGCAAAAATACTGGCATAAGCATTCTCAACATCAGAATAAGCAATATCATATTTCACTTCAGCAACCATCATATTCATTTGTTCACGTATTAATGATTGCTCCGTTACTGTTTTTGTCTTAACTCCGGATTGAATTTGCTCTAAAATTTTCTGTTGCGTTTCATAATATTCCGCGGCGGTCCTATATTCGCGTTGAGCATGTTCATACTGGGCCAAGCCAACATGTACCTGTGTCATAACTGCCATACTTAATGCCAAACGCCTTGCTTCCAATAACTTGTCCCTGGCATTAATTTGCCGATTTGTTGCAGGTAATTTAAAAACATTCAATAAATTCCAACTAACCTGTGCTCCATAACTTAGCCAATTATTATGAAACAAAAAGGAATTCGTACTGTAACTTTTACCAAAATTGATATCCAAGCCTGGCATGAGGCTTAATATTGCAGCTTTCGCTTCCTGTCTGTTTATCCTTTGCTCATAAGAAACAGTCCTTAACTCAGGTCTGCTTTCCAATGCCAATTCTTCCATCATTTCCGGAGATATATCGATTTTATTCGCCATTTCCTTTGATCTATCCGGAATTACTAATTCATAATCTTCACCAGGACGTAAATTCATTAATGCAGCAAGTTGAATTTTTGCTAAAGACAGATCGCGTTGAAGTTCTTCAAGTTCCCGCTTAATACCTATTAACTCTCTTTGATAGGTTAGTGCAGTTAAAGGGCGATCAAGACGTTGTTTTTCAACTTGTTTTGATTCTTCAATCGCCCTGGTTACTCGATTAAGCAGTGTTTCCAGCTTTTTTATTAAGCGATCATAACTGACTGCACGCCAATATGCCGTACGTACATCTTGAACAATACGATTAATGACTTTCCTCTTCTCTTGTTCTGCAATAAGTACCTTATCTGCGGATTGCTTGGTACGTATATAAGACAGTCCAAAATCCAGCACATTCCATGTCAAATTCAAATCAGCATTATATATATCACGATCAGATGACGTTGAAGATTGAAGTGACTGAGCACCTGTTAACAAAGAACGACTGGAAGCACCACTGAATTTATTGCGTCCACTATAACCAGTCTTGGCAACAAGTTGTGGCAATAATTCATAACGGGAGATATCCAGTTCAGTTTCTGCAAGAATTTTTTGTGCAAACTCTACGTGAAAATCAAGGTTATATTTAAGTGCGCGCGCAATAGACTCATATAGAGAAATTGGACCATTTACTGGTTCCTGATTTTGGGTAACAGTAGCATGGTCAGTTGCTGCCTGTTGTTTAATTTCTTCTTTGGAAAATGGAACAGGAATAAATGAACACCCGGAAATTACGAAACTTGCAAATACTATGCTTAAAAAAAACTTAATTCCGCCCATGTTGTTATTGTTATTAATTCCCATTATTAAGATTTTTAAATTCCTGCCAAATAACTATACAAATCAGAATTGAAAAAGTATCCCCCGAAACTTAAACGCATTCCAATTAAAGATACAAGCTATTAATTAACAAATGATTGAGAAATCTCATTTGCCGAATCTTCAAACTTAACCGATTCTTTTTCTATTTGATTCTCAAACAGACTGGCTCCCGCAATCAGTTCATCACCTATATTTTCTAATGCAGCTATTTCACCACTATTCACGTTAACATCTACATAACGAATAATCTTTGTATTATCACTTAAAGTTATTTCAATCCTTAATTCAACAGTTTCAGTTCCAACAGGTGGCTCACCACTTACCAGGCCACCTTTATCATCAATGCGTAACCATTCTGGTAATGGATCGCCATTAACCATAAGCACTGATATTTTTGATGCTAATAAATCTGGATCACTCTTAATATCATAATCAATTTCAAGAAATAACGTTCTATCTCGTAAGATTGATTTCACAATCAGTTGATCCTTTGCTTCTACTTCTGATGTGGCAATACGTAAAGGGAATAAACTAAGATCTGCTTCTGCGCCTGAACTTGTTTCAGATAGTGAAAAACTAACGGCATATCCTTTAACACCGCTACCTATATCCAGAATTCCGACACTATCTGCTAAATTGGAATCTACATTATCTCCAAAATACACCTTGCTACTGTTTGCTCCTTCTACCGCATCCAACACAGCTCCATCTTTATCTAAAGTTGGAAGAGAACCTAAACTATTTGCATTAGAAACTGCTTTAATAACTTCAATCTGTGCAACGGGATTTCGTCCATTACCTTGATTACCTTTACTTTGCCCCTGTCCTTGTCCTTGCTCTTGCTGTCCCTGGTTATTCTGGCTCTGAGCCGTT
>JBNLAL010000055.1:0-7682 GCA_050302115.1 Gammaproteobacteria bacterium
CAAACCACCATGGTAATCTCCCAGTAAAGGTGTAAGGCTTAGCCAATCATACTCCATGGATAGCTTTTGGGCAGATTCAATAAGTGCCTCCTCACAGACATCGAAAGGGGCATATGCGCAATCATGTTTAATTGTCTCGCAGGCATCAAACAGACGGCGTGTTTTAACTGAATAACCACTGCCCAGTTCAAGTATCTGCCCCGGACGGGTTTTGTCGATGATGTCTATCGCGTAGAGTGATAAAAGATTATTTTCTGTACGTGTTGGATAATATTCCGGTGTGGAGCAAATTAAATCAAATAATTCCGATCCCCGCTCATCATAAAAATATTTTGGAGAGAGGCTGCGTGGTTGATTAAGTAGAGTGTCACGCACATCATCAACCATATCAGGAATCAGGCGGGTGGGCATGATAGTCTGACAGTTGATTACTTCCTGTTCGATATCGTTATATATTTGCATAGAGTTCCCTGCAAATAGGGAAATTATTATTATTCCAGCCTAAAGGCTAACATTGTCAGCTTATAATGCCAATGTGACATGATGTGTTGAGATAACTCTAATTTACGGAAAGGTGACCTTAATCACAAATGGACAAACAGCTTAGCGATTTAATGGGACAAGGGGCCACCATCCTTACGCCTACACAGCGTTTGAGTCGCCATCTTCGCTTTCAATACGCAAATCAACAAATTAAAAACGGAAAACAGGCCTGGCAAACCCCCGATTGCCTGCCTTGGACAGCCTGGTGTAAACGAAGTTTTGAGCAAGTTGTGTTGTTTAGCGATGAACATTCCATTCTATTAAATGATTTGCAGCAACAATGGATTTGGCAACAAATAATCAGCGGGTCGAAATACAAGGAGCAATTATTACAGACTACAGCCACCGCCAAACAAGCAATGCAGGCTTACAAATTAGCCAAAGAGTGGTGCATTCCCGTTTTTCCAAAAGATGTATATCAAACTAGAGATGCGAATGCCTTTAAAAACTGGGTTGATAGTTACGAACAAAAAAAGGAAAAAAATCATTGGCTCGATGATGCAAGCGTGGCGGACTTCATCTCTAAAAACTGTTCTTCACTAAAAATTCCTGCGGATAAAATTATTTTTTACGATTTTGATTTATTAACTGCACAACAAATAAATCTAATTGAATCACTGAAATTAATCAGTGTTTCAGTTATCGAGTTGGAGACATCAAATAGAAATAAGCAAGTCTATGTTTGTCCCGAAACTGACCAGCGTTCCGAGATTAAGGCTGCGGCATTGTGGGCCAGGGAAAAACTCGAAAATGATCCTGAAGCAACTATCGGTATAGTGTCTCCCGGTCTGGCGGCGATAAGGGATAAAGTGGATTATGGTTTTTCCAATGTTTTAAGCCCTGAAAAGATTATCAAACCGGATGGTAGCGACAAACGGTGTCATTCTATTTCATTGGGAAAATCCTTGTCGGATTATCCACTTGTCAAAACGGCGACGAACCTGTTAAGTCTTGGTAAACGCAAGGTTTCGATCAATATATTAAGTCATCTCTTACATTCACCTTTTATCAAAGGAGCGAAAAGAGAGTCAGCTCAGCGCGCAAAGTTTGACGCGGTATTAAGAAAAGCAGGTGAACAGCAACTTAGTTTAACGACACTTTACCGGATTGCAGATGAACGATGCGAAAGTCATGAATACTGTGAGGAATTTATTCAGCTAATAAAGACCTTTGAGATTTCATTACTCAGTCATGCCAAACAAAATAGCTTACGTCAATGGGCGATCATATTTTCAGAGTGGTTAAATGAATTTGGCTGGCCGGGTGAACGAAGTTTAACCAGTTCGGAACATCAGACTTATAAAGAATGGCAGGATGCGTTAAACCAATTGGGGAGTCTGGATAGTCTGAGTAAACCAGTTAGTTTGAATGTTGCCCTGTTTCAGTTAACCCGCCTCGTGAGCGAAATTAATTTTCAGCCTGAAACGCCGGAAACAGCTATTCAGATTTCCGGAATTACAGGTGCACCCGGTATGCAGTTTGATTATCTCTGGGTGATGAATATGCAGGATGAAAGCTGGCCTGCAATAAAACAGGCCAATGCCTTTATTCCTGTATCATGTCAACGACAATTCAATGTGCCGGCTGCTAGCATAGACATACAACTGGAACAGGCAAAGCATATTACAAATAAGCTGGTCGCTTCTGCGAAAGAAGTGGTGTTCAGTTATGCCAGACAGGAAGGTGATCGCCTTTGCAGACCAAGTCCATTGATAAAACAATGGTTAAAAAATAATTTGTTTATTGATAAGGATATTCCTGATCCACAATCTGTTATTCGGGCTTCATCAAAATTGGAAAGTTTCCTTGATGTTAATGCCCCGCTTATTAAACCGGGGCAGCTTGCTGCCGGTGGTAGTGCTTTATTCAAGGACCAGGCAGCATGCCCTTTTAAAGCTTTTGCTCGACACCGCTTGAATGCGGAATCATTAAAACATACCGATATAGGTTTGAGTGCTATAGAAAGAGGTAATCTGGCGCACAGGTCCCTGCAATATCTTTGGCAACGACTTAAGACTTCAGAAAACCTGCATTATCGTTCAAAAGCAGAGATTGAAAAATTGATTCAATCTGTTGTACAGGAGGCAATAAGGCAGCAAGCTTTACATCAACCTGAAACCTTTACTGATCGTTTTACTGAACTGGAACGACTTCGTTTAATACGTTTATTAAATGAATGGTTAAACATTGAAAAATATCGAAGCGAGTTCAAGGTTATAGCCACAGAAGAATGGCAAACGATCTTGTTTCAGGATATTGAGTTACATTTACGTGTTGATCGTATTGATGAACTGGCTGATGGACGCTGTGTCATTATTGATTATAAAACCGGTGCGGTCAGTAAAAACGACTGGGAATCAGAAAATCCGAATGATCCACAGTTGCCATTATATGCTGTGACCAGTCAAAAAGAGATAGCGGCAATTGCTTTTGCCAGTTTAAAACGTGGTAAGTTGGGTTTCATTGGACAGGCAGATGGCGATGATATTTTACCTGCCATAAAACAGGATATTAATTTATTGTGGCAGGAACGATTGACACAGTGGGAACAGGTGTTGATTCAATTGGCCAATGACTTCCGACAAGGTAAAGCGATTGTTGAACCAACATATATTGCCTGTCGTCAATGTGATCTGCATTCACTTTGTCGTATCTATGAGCGAATAGAAAATCCTGATGAAATAGGTGAAGAGGCAGTCACTTATGAGTAAGACTGTCGAAGATATTACCGCTCGCACGCAAGCCCTGGCACCTGATCAGTCTTTTATAATCCAGGCACCTGCGGGTTCAGGTAAAACCGGCTTATTGATTCAGCGTTATCTAAGATTGTTAGCCTTGGTTGATGAACCGGAAGAAATTATTGCAATTACTTTTACCCGTAAAGCAGCTGCGGAAATGCAGGGACGTATTTTAAATGCACTTGATGCAGCTTTACATAATAAACCGCCGACAGAAGAACATGGTTTAATAACCTATGAGTTAGCGCAAGCTGCCTTGCAACGTGATCTGGAAAAAAACTGGAATATTTCCGAAAATCCGGCTCGTTTACGCATTCAAACAATAGATTCCTTATGTGCCAATTTGACGCGACAAATGCCGATGCTTTCGCGCCTGGGTACGCAACCGGAAACATTGGATAATGCTGAACCTTTATATCAACAGGCAGCAATCAATACGTTAGCCGAGCTGGAAAGCGGAGAAGGGTGGTCTGACGCAATCGCAAACCTGGTTTTTCATCTGGACAATGATTTACCGCGTATAAAAAAGCTCATAGTAGATATGTTGAGAAAACGCGATCAATGGTTAGCCTATGTCGTTCATGAGCATGATCGAAATGATATGGAACAGGCTCTGGTACGTTTGATAGAAGAACAATTGGCCACCGCAAAAATGCTTTTCTCTGGTGAATTTGAAGATGAATTGATGGATGTTATGCATTTTGCCGCGGCCAATAAAAAAGAGAATGATCCGGATAATCCTGTTTCTATTTGTGAGGACTTGTCTTCCTTGCCCGGCAAGTCGGCAAATGATTTAAATTATTGGCGTGGTATTGGTGAACTGTTATTAACCAGAACAGGTGGGTGGCGAAAACGTTTTGATAAGCGTGATGGTTTTCCTGCAGCGGGTTCCAATAAACTCGAAGCCGACGAACGAGCAAGAAAGAAAAAACAAATACAGGCCCTTATTACTGAATTACAAAAAGTCGAAGGTTTGCAACATGTACTTGCAGCAATAAATGTTTTACCTCCCACAAAGTTTACTGATGATGAATGGTTAATCGTAAATGCACTCTGTCAGTTACTTAAGCTGGCGGCTGTGCAATTGAGAATAATTTTTGCCGAACGTAATCAGATGGACTTTATTGGCGTTGCAGAATCAGCCATTGAGGCATTGGGAACAGAGACGAACCCTACAGAACTGGCAATGAATCTTGATTATCTTACTAAACATATTTTAGTGGATGAATTTCAGGATATATCTATAAATCAATATCGTTTGATACAGGGATTGACGCGTGAATGGTCTATGGATGATGGTCGAAGCTTGTTTCTGGTGGGTGACCCGATGCAATCGATCTATCGTTTTCGTGAGGCAGAGGTTGGAATATTTATTAAAACATATCATGAAGCGCGTTTGGGCAATATCCCACTAGTACCATTAAAATTAAAAGTTAATTTCCGCTCGCAACAGGGTCTGGTTACATGGGTGAATGAAAGTTTTAAATCCATCTTTCCGGAGCAGGACGACGTGATCACCGGTGCAGTATCGTTTAGTGAAGCTATTGGTTTTGATAAAAATGCATCAGGTGACAATGTCAGAGTCTATCCTTTGTATGGGCGTGCGTTAAAAAAAGAAGCGCAACACGTCAGTGGAATAATTCAGGAAATAAAAAATAAAAACCCGGAAGATACTATCGCCTTATTAGTACGGAGCCGTTCGCATTTGATTGAGATAGTTCCTGAAATAAGAAAAGCCGGCATTAGCTTCAAGGCAATTGAAATTGAAGGTCTTGCATCACAATCTGCAATTCAGGATTTGTTAGCTTTAACCCGTGCCTTATTATTTCCGGCTGATAGTGTAGCCTGGTTGGCCTGTTTACGTGCACCCTGGTGCGGTTTGAAACTGGAATCTTTATATAAGATTTGTCATGAAAATAAACATAAAACGGTGTGGGAATGTTTGTCAGATAACACATTAATTAAAACTTTAGATAAACAGGAGCTGGCACGTGTTAAACAGATAAAAACCGTATTCGAACAAGCTATTGATAATAGGCACCGACTTTCTGTCCGCCTGGCAGTTGAATCCTTATGGTGTCAGCTTGGAGGACCAGCAACATTACAAGATAAAACAGAAATGGAAAACTGTAATACATATCTGGAATTACTCGAGCCCCTGGACAGCGGTGGTACGATTGAAGATCTGGAAACCTTGTTTGAAAACATGGAGCAACTATATGCTGCACCTGATACTGGGGCAGATGATAGTTTACAGGTGATGACAATACATAAGGCCAAAGGGCTGGAATTTGACCATGTAATATTGCCGGGGCTGGGGCGTGCACCTCGTTCAGGACAAGGAGATCTAATGGTCTGGTTATTAAGACCAGGTAAAAACCGGAGTGAAGATTTAATCCTTGCACCCATCCGGGAAGCAGGAAATCAACAGGCACCCATTTATGATTACATAAATAAAACTGACAAGGCCAAACAGGAATTTGAAGATTCCCGTTTGTTATATGTCGCAACGACCAGAACAAAGAAAACCTTGCATCTTTTAGGTAGTACCAGTTTAAAAGAAAAAAATGGTGATATTGTCTGTGAACCTTCCAGCCGTTCTTTATTGGCACATCTCTGGCCTATGGTAAAGGAGGTTTATGAAAAATATCTACCCGTCAGCGTAGAACAGAATAATGATGAAACATGGAATGTAGTTAACCAGGAAAATCGGCGTTTAACAGCTGAATGGACATTGCCGGATATACAAGGCAAAACTCATCTACCTCAAACAATTCAGGACGAAGATACGGATACAACACCCATAGAATTCGAATGGGCTGGTGAAACGATAAAACATATTGGTTCTATAGTGCATAGTGCTATTCAAAGGATCGCAGAAGAGACAATGAATAGCTGGTCACAAGGACGGCTTGATAAAGAACATAAAACATTTGAAATGGCCTTGCAGCAATTAAATGTACCGAAAGAAGAACAGGAAGATGCTTTGCAGCGTATTTTGACGGCATTAAAAAATATGATGAATGATGAGCGTGGTAAATGGATATTGTCTGACAAGCATAAATTTCAAAAAAATGAATATGCCATTACAGGTTTAGTTAACGGCAAGATTACCAATGTTGTATTGGATAGAACATTTGTCGATGAAGATGGTATACGCTGGATTATTGATTACAAAACCAGTCGTCATGAAGGGCCAAACCTGGATGATTTTCTTGACAGGGAACGGGAGCGTTATCAGGAACAATTGGAAAAATATGCAGTATTAATGCGCGAACTGGGTGAAACGAATATTAAGCTAGGTTTATATTTTCCATTGTTACAGGGATGGCGAGAGTGGGAATATATTTAGATGAACAACTTTTTAGCACTAAATCTTTAATCCATAATATGGCTTTATGCTTTTACAAGTGTCCAAATACCTATCAGTACAAAACCTATGCCTGCAATATAGTTTAAATGTTTTTCACTGACATAATGCGAGATAGCACTACCTGCGAGAACACCGATAGCAGATGTAACAATTAATGCCAGGGAGGCGCCAACGAATATAGTAAGTTTGCTAACATCTTTGTCTGCTGCAAATAACATTGTTGCCAATTGGGTTTTATCACCAAGTTCGGCAATAAAAATTGCAATGAAAACAGTGATAAGTACTTTATATTCCAATTTTTTCTCTCTGCAAATTATAAAAGAGAGATTATAAATTGGTTAAATAGAAATAATCCAGAATATATTTAAAAAATCTATTCATCGCTTGTTTAATTCCGTAATATCTTCACCGTCCAGTGATAACTTCAATGCACTCAAACTGTCAGTAATACTGCTTACTTTACTGGCCCCCGGTATTGCAAGTATGGAAGCACTTTTATTTAATAACCAGGCCAACATGATTTGGTAACTGGATACATTATGTTTTATTGCCAGTTTTTTTAACAAAGGATCTGAAGCCCTTTGTGTATGTTGTAAGTGTCCCCCGACCGGGCTATGTGCAATGAAAGTGATATTGTTTTCTTCACAAAATTTAACTACCCCGGTTGAAAAAGGTTTTTGTTCAAACAGGTTACAACGATTTTGTACCGACATGATTTGTGTTACAGATAAAGCCAGCTGAATGTGTTCAACAGTAACATTGGATAATCCGATATGCTGTATCTTTCCTTCTTCCTGGAGTCGGGCAAGTTCACCAACTGAATCGGTCAAAGGGATGTCAGGATCAGGCGCGTGTAATTGATAAAGAAAAATGTTGTCCGTATCAAGGTCAATTAAACTTTTTTCACAGGATTGCCTTAACCATTCCGGACTTGCGTCAACCGTCCAGTCACCTTTCGGCCTCCTCAATCCTCCCTTTGTTGCAACAATAACATTCATCGTATTATGTAAACGATGTAATGCCTTATT
>JBNLAL010000056.1:0-7674 GCA_050302115.1 Gammaproteobacteria bacterium
GGTGGCAGAATATCTTATGCAGCGGTTTGCAAAGCCGCCTATGTTGGTTTGAATCCAACCCCAGCCTCCAATTACCTGACTTATTCATTTATTGACCTGGCAATATGTAAATAATGTACATATTATTTATTAAATATCCGTCATAGCCGGGGGCCTGAATGAGTAAATTATTAATTGGTTTATATGGGGTCATAAGTTACTTAATTTTCTTTTTGTCTGTTCTCTATTCCATCGGATTTGTCGGCAATATGTTCGTACCCAAGACCATTGATTCAGGAGCTCCCGGCGAATTAATACCCTCTTTAATAATTAATATTATCCTGCTCGGTTTATTTGCTGTTCAACATAGTGTAATGGCGCGTCCCGGTTTTAAAAACTGGTTTACGCGTTTTATTCCTGGCGCTATAGAACGGAGTACCTATGTTCTTTTATCCAGTTTGATTTTGTTTTTGATTTACTGGTTGTGGCAACCAATGCCAGATATAATCTGGCGAGTTGAGTCACCTGTCGGTAGTATGATTTTAACGGGTTTGTTCTGGCTGGGCTGGTTAATCGTATTATTATCAACGTTTATGATTAATCACTTTGATTTGTTTGGTTTAAGACAGGTTTATTTAAATTATAAGGGCCAGGAATATTCGCACCTTGATTTCAGACTGGTTGGTTTATATAAACTTTGTCGTCACCCCATTATGCTGGGTTTTATAGTGGCGTTTTGGGCGACGCCGGTAATGACAGTTGGACATTTGCTGTTTGCTTTTACTACAACTGCCTATATCTTTATTGCTCTTCAATTCGAAGAACGGGATCTTGTAAATTTCTTTGGTGATGTTTACAGGAACTATCAAAAGAAAGTCCCCATGATTTTCCCATATAAGTGGTAGAGTCTAATATGTAACTCTTTTCAGGTTTGTTCAGCGTGACTAGTGCTATATCATGTTGAATATAATTATTAAGCTTGTATGAGCGGTGATGTCTGAAAATTTAATCGATGTATTCAGTGCACATGAGGGTATTGTTTCCTGTGTGGGAGCTGGTGGTAAAAAGTCGACGATGTTCCGTCTGGCAGAGGCGCATCCAGGACGTGTAGGGATTACTGCTACTGCACATATCGAGTTTTTTCCAAAAACATTGGACGCAACAAACTATATTGCAGATGAACCGGAACTACTCGAATCAATAAGCAATGATAAGACTTCAAAGGCGATAGCTTTTGCCAAACCTTCACAACGGTTTGGTCGTCGTGCGGGTATTAGCTGTGAGTTAATACCAAAATTTAAAGAAGCCGGTAATTTTGATTTGATAGTGATCAAGGCAGATGGTGCGAGAGGCAATTTTGTAAAAGCACCGGCAGAACATGAACCTGTTTTGGCAGCATGTACCGATGTCGTAATCCCTATATTATCGGTCAAGGTAATAGGGTTACCTTTATCTGACGAAATAGCGCATCGTACAGATATGATCATGAAGGTGACTGGTTTAAAAGAAGGCGAAGTCATCAGACCAATTCATATTGCACGATTATTAACTTCGGAGAATGGAGCTTTAAAAAATACGGGACAGGCGAAGGTGATACCTTTAATTAATATGGTAGATGATCAGGAACTCGCACAATATGCCAGAGAAGCTGCAGACAAGGCGCTGCAAATGACGGATCGTTTCGATACAGTAGTATTGGCAGCGATGAAAAAGGATGGACCGATTGTTGATGTAGTTAAATAATCCTTATAAATAAGGATCTTTCATTCCCAGGCCAATTAAAATGGAATCTCTTATATCAAAGAATAGCGATATTAATATTGTGGTCAGAATCAGGATTAAATATACACCGTAGGGTGATTTTAGTTTCTCCACCTTACCAACAAACTCTGTTTTGATAAGGTAAATAGCCAGTGGTAGCCAGGCAATAATATGGGCGACACCAATCAGGTGGGGTGATTTGGTCAAGTCGAAGATCCACATAGCCAAAGGTAACGTTAAAACAAAGGCACCAAAAATATATCTGGCTGATACATGTTTATAAACGAATACCAGTGACAGGACGAAGATGAGCAGCATCCAGTTCATCCACATCTTTACTGCATCCGATGTTGCAGCATTAATCGCAGCTTCCATTTCTTCCATAATTCCTGACGTCTCCAATCAAAAGTGCTAGATTTGTATTATATATTTCTTTTGAAGGAGGTAGGTATGTTTCCATGGATGAACCCCTGGTTTTATGCATTCAAGGCACCCTGGAGTGGTAATGTCGATCAAAACATTTCACCCAAGACCAGCTGGTTTTCGCCGGATATCGAGTTTAATTTTGCCGGCAGTAAGGCAATAGAGTCCGAAATTGTTGCTGAAGTGGCCAGTTATGGTAAACAACTGGGGATTTTAACTGATGCAGTTTTTGAATTGGCCGAAGGTAAAAAAGGCCAGGCAGTAAAAGATTTGGAATTACTTTCTAAACAGATTGAAGATGTGAAAGCTCGACATAGGGACGATTTATCTGCAAAGGCAAGATTGATGCTGGATGAATTAAAGAAGGAAGAACCGAAAGTATTGCAGGCAATTATCAAGGAATATTCTGATTAAAAAGCCATCAATTATTCATTAGCGGAATTTGTCCTGCCAGTTTTCCGGGGAGTGTATGGATATCGATTCCCCATATAACCGGTAGATAAAACATGACAAACAGGCTGATCATAATAATGCCAAACAAATTCAGCCAGATCCCTGTTTTTGCCATTTGTTCAATTGAAAAATAATGACTGCTAAATGCAATGGCATTAGGTGGTGTTGCTACAGGTAGCATAAAGGCAAACGAGGCCGCCAGTGCTACTGCGATCATGACCCCATAGGGATGAATTGCCATTGCAACTGCCAGTGCTGCAATAATAGGCAGGAACATCGATGCTGTTGCTGTATTGGAAGTAATTTCAGTCAGGAAGATCACAACAGTAGTTACTGCGGCAATAACCAATAACAGGTTACTGCCTTCTAATATTTTAAGTTGATTTGCGATCGCTTGCGTGAGCCCACTGTCTGTAAAACCTTGTGCAAGTGCAAAACCACCCCCAAATAATATCAATATATCCCAGGGGATCCTGCATGCTGATTCCCAATCAAGCAGAAATTCCCCCTTCTTGAGGTTGGAAGGAATGATAAATAACAGTATTGCACCAGCCATAGCAATGGTTGAATCAGTAATGAATGAGAACAATTCAATTTTTATCAAGCCATGTGTAATCCATAACAATGCGACCAGTAAAAAAACAGATAATACTTTTTTTTCCTGATGACTCATCGCACCCAGTTCTTTTATTTCTTTCTCTATGGTTTCCTTGCCTCCGGGTAAATGTTCTATTTCACTTGGATAGGCAATATGTGTCAGGTAATACCAGGCAATTATTAACATGACAATTGATAGAGGCAGGGCAAAGATCATCCATTCAAGAAAACTAATATGTTGTCCAAAATGTTTTTCGACAATTCCGGCCAGGATGGCGTTAGGTGGTGTACCTATTAGTGTAGCAATACCACCGATAGATGCCGCATAAGCAATGCCGAGCATTAATGCTATACCAAATTGAAAATGCCCAGGTCGTGTATCGATGTGTATATCCGGATCAGCATTTATTTCTTCAACGACCTGTTTTAAGACGGCAAGACCAATGGTAATCATCATCATGGTGGCAGCCGTATTACTGATCCACATCGATAAGCCTGCCGATGCGATCATAAAACCCAGGATAATGCGTTTTGAAGTAACACCAATAAACTCAATAGTGTAAAGCGCGATACGACGATGCAGCCCCCATTTCTCTATGGTAATGGCTATTAAAAATCCACCCAGGAAAAGATATATCAAATGATTTGCATAGGGTTGAGTTACTTCCGAGCCACTCATTACACCCAAAGCAGGAAACAGGAAAATAGGTAATAGCGCAGTAGCCGGTATAGGGATCGCTTCTGTAACCCACCAGATAGCCATTAACACAGCAACAGCCAAAACATGCATGGCATTAACAGGTAATGAATCAGGCGTTGGTGAGATAAGTATAATTAAGAAAAAAAACAGACCCGTTATTAAACCGATACTTTTATTTTTGAACATTTTTAAATGTTATCAGAATTTATATATAGCGGAGAGTTGAATTCGGTCGATATTTCCATTTTGCCCATTATGTAATTCACGATAGGCATGTAACCATTCTATGCCTACGGTTGTTTTTAGTGTAGGGCTCCATAAAAAGTTAATCATTGAAGAAGCAAAGTATTCGTTCACCGAACTTACGGTTTTATTCGTATCATGATTAGCATAGGCACCACCGAGTATAAATGATGAACGCGTATTTGCCGTCCACCAGTGTTGATACGCTGCATAAGCTGCCAGGATTTCTGTCAGGTTAATTTTACCGGTACTGTCCATAACAGCATCATTAAAGGCACCATAAGACATATATCTGCCAAGAGCATTGCCATAAGAAAGTGTAAAGCGCAGGTTATCCTGGTCATTGATAAATAAACGCCCGGCAGTACTGATTGCGCCTCCCCAGTATGTTTTATCAACACCGTTAGCGACTTTCCCATCGTTATTGATTTCCCTTGCCATAGCCGAAACAGACCAGTTGCCTTGTTCATTAGAGAAGACCAGTTTGCCGACGATGTCCGGTATGTGATCATCATTGACCTGAAAACTGCTTCCACTGGATGAAGTGAATCTTGATTCCGGTTTTTCCAGGGACAAAAATAATTCGGCAAACGACAATTTTTTACTAAAACGTGCTATCCAGTCCGGCCGTATACTTAGTACACCTACGGGACCGTTAGCATCATTTATCACGGGATAAGCGGACATGTTAACGAAAGTGGTATAGGTTTTACCAACAGTCAGGTTCATGAAAGAGGCATACAGGTGTCGCAGACGAGGTGTGTTGGCGACATGTGCACGTCCAGCGCTATCGCGTGTCGTATCGAAGAAATCGAATTCGACATATGTTGATAGTGTTTCTTCAAAAACTGGAATGTGCAATGTTCCCCAGACTCGGCTTTCCCTCAGGTTAACATCAAAATCATTTTTATTATCCGCTAAGGGAATGCTGGTTGGGGAAAAGGCCAGGTCAGATTTGCTCGTTCTGTTACCGCCTACACTATTGTCGTTATAAATCGCATCGATCTTTACACGTCCACCAATAGATAGACTGGGTTTAAATGTGTGATCGGCATTTACCGTTGGTAAATATATAAATAGAGTAAAAAAGAAAATAGCTTTATGTTTAGGATATTTAATCTTTAACATAATTACTATTTGTTACGGAATAATCGATGACAGGTGTTACAGGTTTCTTGCAGCTTTATATATAAATCACTCATTGATTGCCGATGATTTGCTTCGATCTCGTTTTGCAGCTCCAGAGAAATTTCATGGAGTTGATTAGCCATGGCGCTAAACGTAAGTTGTTCCTCGTCATTAAGCCTGTTTAAAGATTCAATTTCCGGTAATCGAGCAGCGGTGTCAGCTAAAATTTTTGTTTCTTCTACCAGTAACCTTATTTGTTGATATCTTTTATTCTCGCGTTCAAGCTCGGTATATTCGCGCTCGTAGATCAGTAATTTCAAGTGGCGCATGATATTACGTACTTCATTGCTGTGGATTGTTTGCAGTAGTGTTTTACCTTGCGTTGTAATGTCAGCGTCATTAGTTTCAGCAGATAAAGCAATATGGCTTACGAACAAAAGCAGTACGTACATAAAAAAGGAACACGGTTTTTTAAGAAACGATAAGCACTTAATCATACTTTAAGACTAGTCGAAAAAATTGTTTTTTCCTTGATATAAAGCAAGGAGTTTTGATTTGTATAGCTACAGAGTAAAACTGCTTAAGTAAATGTTTCCAGGATATCGTCAAACTTTGCGTCAATGACATGTACATTGGAGTACCCCATAATCTGTAAAGTATAGGCAGACAGGGAAGCGCGACCACCTGCTGCACAATGGATCAAAATAGGATTGTCATGTTGATCACAGACTTCGGTTATTTTCATTTCCAAAAGTCCACGGGGTATATTAATGGATTCAGCTAATTTCGATTGTTCAGTTTCATGTGGTTCACGGACATCGATGATGACGGTGCCTTCATTTTTATCGAAAAACTCTTTGGCAGCATCTTGATCCTTGCAACTACACTGCATTTTCGCAGATGCAATTAATTCACTTACTGGAATAATCATGCGTATTCTCCAGACAGGGTGTATTTAAATCATTATGTCTTAAACCTGAATATTGATAAAGATTAAGTTTTCATAAAATTTGAGCAGGATCAATGATAAATCGTAAGTTTTTTTCTAATATTAACAATTAAACCAGTAAATTATGAGGAAGAGGGAAATGGTAGAACCAACAACGAATACAAGTAAAAAGAAAACAGTTGCCAGAAAGAAATCTTCTACAAAAAAGAAGACTGTTGCAAAGAAGAAAACAACGGCTAAAAAGAAAGCCAAACGCAAGACGTCTTCAACACGGGCTGCTGCCGCAAGTCGTCATGCCTTAACGGCAAAGCTCAAGGAAGATCTCAAATCAAGTCAGACAGCACTGTCACATGCAAAAAAAGCGGCAAGTGAAGAACTCAAATTGGCAAAAAAAGTCGCTCAGGATGAGATAAAGGTTTTAAAGGAGCAGTTAAATGCCGCACTTAAACGCGAAAAGCAATTAATCAAGATTAGTGAAAAGAAGATTAAAAAAATGTTAATTGCCGGTGAACGTTGGGAGAAAAAACAACTGGTCAATATCCGCAAGGCTGCTGATAAGGCCATACGCAAGGTCAAGAAAAAATAAACATTATTTAGCCGTAGCTCTGCTATTCTTTCCTGCTCAGACGGCACTTAATTCAAGTGAATTAGGTGCCGTAATCGAGTATTATTCATCAATAAAAACAAAAAGTTAGTCTATATGTCGAATGAATTAAAAAATGATCGTTTCCTGCGTGCCTTATTGCGCCAGCCGGTGGATATGACTCCCGTTTGGATGATGCGACAGGCCGGACGATATCTGCCGGAATACCGTGCGACCCGTGAAAAAGCAGGTGACTTTATTACCTTGTGTCAGACGCCAGACCTGGCCTGTGAAGTGACATTACAGCCCCTTGATAGATATCCATTAGATGCGGCCATTTTGTTTTCAGATATCCTGACTATACCGGATGCAATGGGATTAGGGCTGGAGTTAATTGAATCTATCGGCCCGCGGTTTAAGAAACCCATTTCTTCCCTGGCAGATATCAGGAATTTGCCGATGCCAGACCCGGAAGATGATTTAGCATATGTCATGGACGCGGTTCGCCTTATACGAAAGGAATTGGGCGGTCGTGTACCCCTAATCGGTTTTGCAGGTAGTCCCTGGACATTGGCAACTTATATGATCGAAGGTGGTTCCAGTAAGGATTTTGGTAAGATAAAAAAGATGCTTTATTCGGAGCCGGATTCCCTGCATCAATTACTGACTCATGTTGCATCGGCAGTTGCACTCTATTTAAATGCACAAATTAGGGCCGGTGCACAAGCCATTATGATCTTCGATACCTGGGGTGGCGCACTGGCCGATGGCATCTACCAGCAATTCTCGCTGGCCTACATGCAGCAGGTGGTCAGTCAGCTGCAGCGCCAGCAGGATGGCCAGCAGATCCCGGTGATC
>JBNLAL010000057.1:0-7635 GCA_050302115.1 Gammaproteobacteria bacterium
CATTTATAACTTCGGGCGTAAAAATAAAAAATGCTGTACGTTTTTCATATCTAAGCGATATTATGGTCAACAATGGATGCACAAATTGTGATGGCCCCAGTTCTGCAGAATACATCTTCCCATCTATAGTAATTGACCAGTTATCTTCACCGTTCAAACATAATTCTTTTATTGGAACTTTTTTTGAATAATAAAAATAATAACCGAAACTCATCAATACAAAACCACTTATCAAAATTTTGATTAATGCATCAAGATTTGTAAACCAGGGCAGTACAAAAGAAATAATATGCACCACAAAAAGACTGATGACGATTGAACTCGGCATCTCTACAGAGAGTTTTAACGAGTACAGAAAGGGATTTTCGCTACTGTCCATATACCAATGATTCTCATCTTGAAATCACATTCCTTTGAAAAGATACTAACGTGTTTTTAGGTTAGAATAAGCAATCAATTTATTTTGCATTGCAGCAAAATAGCGTAAAATTAGGCCCGATAATGTAAAATATGATGGAAGAGAAAAAACAAATTCAGAATAAGAAAAGCAAGGACAGTCAAGCAAACCAAAAGCCCAAAACTAAACCAAAAGAATTTGGCGGGCCAAAAGGTCCGGAACCAACTCGTTATGGTGATTGGGAAAGAAAGGGTCGTTGCATAGACTTTTAGCTAAAAATAACTAAAGAAAATAAAGACTTAACAATTTTGGCCTTCCCTTTTTAGGCCATCGTATTAAACAAACCATGAGGATAACTATTATGGAATCGGTGAAACGTCCGTTATCACCTCATTTACAGATCTATAAACCGCAAATCACATCGGTCTTATCAATTACTCACAGGGCAACAGGTGTATTCCTGAGTCTGGGTGCTCTGATCTTGACCTGCTGGTTGGTTGGTCTTGCAACAGGCCAAGATGCCTTTGCAAACCTGCAACAACATATCAATGCCTGGTACGGCAAAGTTTTACTCGTCGCTTTTGTCTTTTCCTTTTATTACCACCTTGCGAACGGTGTAAGACACTTATTTTGGGATGCGGGACTGGGTCTGGAAATTTCAACCTCATACAAAACAGGTTATGCGGTTATTGTTTTCACCCTGGTTTTGACTGTTGTTACATTTGTTTTAGGAGGTGGCTTATGAGTCTACAAAGTCCACTTGCCCGTGTACGCGGTCTGGGTTCTGCCAAAGAGGGGCTCCATCACTGGTGGGTTCAACGACTGACAGCCTTAGCTCTGGTCCCACTCGGTCTCTGGTTTATCTATTCATTAGTTATTGTAACGGGTGCCGATTACCAAACAGCCAGGGCGTGGATGGGAGATACGTTGAATGCGGCCTTATTACTGTTATTCATTATCTCTCTTTACTATCACGCTGTTCTGGGCGTTCAGGTCGTCATTGAGGATTACATCGATTCTGAATGGCAAAAAATTACTTGCCTGATACTGGTTAAATTTCTTGCATGGGTCGCAGGTTTAAGTGCCGCAATTGCCGTGCTCAAGATCTATTTGGGGTTGTAAAGAATAATGACAAAATCATACGAAATTATTGAACATAAATACGATATCGTCGTCGTGGGTGCCGGTGGCGCTGGTTTGCGTGCGACATTTGGCATGGCCGCGAAGGGCCTGAAAACGGCTTGTATCACCAAGGTCTTCCCTACCCGTAGCCATACGGTTGCTGCACAGGGTGGCATGAGTGCTTCTCTTGGCAATATGGGGCCGGATGACTGGCGCTGGCATATGTACGACACTGTAAAGGGTTCTGACTGGTTAGGTGACCAGGATGCGATCGAATATATGTGTCGTGAAGCAGTGCCTGCGGTTATTGAACTGGAACATCAAGGCGTACCTTTTTCACGAACAGAAGAAGGCAAGATCTACCAACGTCCTTTCGGAGGCATGACTACCAATTTTGGTGAAGGTACAGCACAGCGAACCTGTGCCGCAGCCGACCGAACCGGCCACGCAATCCTGCATACCCTTTATCAGCAATCCTTAAAACACGAAGCGGAATTCTTTATTGAATATTTTGCTCTGGATTTGATTATGGATGAAGGTGTATGTCGAGGCGTAATGGCCTGGGACCTTTCTACTGGCCAATTACATCGTTTCCGTGCCCATCAAGTCGTATTAGCGACCGGTGGTTATGGTCGCGCCTATTTCTCAGCAACATCGGCCCATACCTGTACCGGTGATGGAAACGGTATGGTTTTACGTGCAGGTCTACCATTACAAGACATGGAATTTATTCAATTCCATCCGACTGGCATTTACGGTTCCGGTTGTTTGATTACCGAAGGCGTCCGCGGTGAAGGTGGTTACCTGACCAACTCTGAAGGTGAACGTTTTATGGAACGTTACGCACCTTCTGCAAAAGACCTGGCTTCACGTGACGTTGTCAGTCGTTCAATGACCATCGAGATTCGTGAAGGTCGCGGT
This sequence comes from Gammaproteobacteria bacterium, assembly GCA_050302115.1. Lineage (GTDB taxonomy): Bacteria > Pseudomonadota > Gammaproteobacteria > Eutrophobiales > Eutrophobiaceae > JBNLAL01. The sequence goes on from JBNLAL010000057.1 coordinate 2,441, forward strand.
GTCGGTGAACATAAAGATCATATTCATTTACATTTGGAACATCTTGGTCCTGAAGTCATTAATGAACGTCTGCCGGGTATCGCAGAATCCGCTGAGATCTTTGCTGGCGTTGATGTGACCAAGGAGCCTATTCCGGTTATTCCGACTGTGCATTACAACATGGGTGGTATTCAAACCAATTACCATGGCCAGGTGGTCAACCTGAAAGACGGCGATCCTGATTCTGTCGTTGAAGGTCTAATGGCCATCGGTGAAGCAGCTTGTGTATCAGTACATGGTGCTAACCGTTTAGGATCTAACTCCCTACTTGATTTAATCGTATTTGGCCGTGCCGCAGCAAATTACTGTGCTGAAAACATCAAACCGAATTCACCGCATAAGACATTGGAAAATGCCGGCGACGAGGCCATAGAACGTCTGGACAAATTACGCTACAACAAAGGCTCCATTTCTACTGCAGAAATTCGTAACAATATGCAACGTACCATGCAACATCACGCAGCGGTATTCAGGACCGGTGAAAGCATGCAAGAAGGGATTGATAAGATGGCTGAGGTCTGGAAGTCCTTTGCTGATGTCAAGATTGAAGACAAAGGCATGATCTGGAATACCGACCTGGTTGAAACACTGGAACTGGATAACCTGTTACGTTGTGCACTGGTCAGTATTCATGGTGCTAATAACCGCGAAGAAAGTCGCGGCGGACATGCACGTGAAGATTTTCCGGATCGTGATGATGAAAACTGGATGAAACACACACTGGCCTCTATTGATGATAACGGACAAGTCAGCTTCGATTATCGTCCGGTACACATGTACACATTAACCGATGAAGTCGAAGTCTTTCCACCTAAGAAACGTGTTTATTAAGAGAATAAATCATGGCTGAATTTACTTTACCTAAAAATTCCAAAGTTAAACCCGGTAAAACCTACTCGGCAGCAGAAGGTGCTACGCGGAAAAAAATATTTCGTATTTATCGTTGGGAACCGGACTCCGGGGAAAACCCCAGGTTGGACACTTATGAAGTTGATCTTGATAAGTTCGGTCCAATGGTACTGGATGCGATCATCTATATTAAAAACGAGATCGATTCTACTCTGACCTTCCGTCGTTCCTGTCGTGAAGGGATCTGTGGCTCCTGTGCCATGAACATTGGTGGTACCAACACACTGGCTTGTACCAAGGCCATAGAAGACTTTTCCGGTGATATTGCTATTTATCCATTACCACATATGCCGGTAGTCAAAGATCTGGTACCTGACCTGACCCATTTTTATGCACAATACGCATCAATTGAGCCATGGATGCAAACACAGTCCCCACCACCACCGGATGCAGAACGTCTGCAATCAAAAGAAGACCGCGCAAAACTGGATGGTCTATATGAATGTATTCTTTGTGCCTGTTGTTCAACGTCTTGTCCGAGTTACTGGTGGAACAGCGATCGTTATCTGGGCCCGGCTATCCTGTTACAAGCCTATCGCTGGATTGCTGACAGTCGTGATGAATTTACTGGCGAACGTCTGGACAACCTTGAAGATCCATTCCGTTTATATCGTTGTCATACGATTATGAACTGTACCAATACCTGTCCGAAAGGTTTGAATCCGGCCAAGGCTATTGCTGAAATTAAAAAGTTACTGGTGACCAGAACTGTTTAGACTCCGTTCCACCTTAAACAATGAGTGAACGGTCCAAATTAATCTGGCGTTGCCGTCGCGGTATCCGTGAGATGGATATCCTGTTTCAGGAATTCATCGAGCGGTGCTACGACAACCTCACTGAAGAAGAAAAAGAATGGTTCGATAAACTTTTAGATGAACCCGATCTGGATATCCTCAACTGGATACTTGGGAAAAGCACCCCACAAAGTGATGAATTAATGCACATAGTGTCTATAATTCGCAAAACTAAAAATATTCAATAAATCTACATGCAAGATAAATGGCTCGCATTCCTGCAAGAACAGGATGCAACACTGCAAGATAATAACATCCATGAAACCGCTCTTGCCTCTCCTCTGACAGGCTTTACCATGTTGGCGGTGAGTGGTGATGATGCCCATACCTTTCTACACGGGCAATTTATAAATGACCTAAACCAGATCGAAAAACCGGGAGCACAATTATCAGCCTGGTGTAATGTCAAAGGCCAGGTTATCACTAATTTTCTCATAATTAATACGGGTATCAGTTATCTACTTGTATTTAAGAAAGATCAAAAAGAGTTTGTACAAAAGCGACTCGGTATGTTTGTCTTGCGCTCCAAGGTTACTATTGAAGATGTATCAGAAACTTCGCCATTAGTCGGGATCGCCAATACAAATGACTTATCAATATTAACACCGAATACGCCAGTTAATCCCGGAGATATTACTGCGCATGAAGGATTAATAATTGTATGTCATCCGGACAATTCGGGTCGCTTCCTAATTACAGGAAGTATTGAAGCGCTCATAAAAAAATTATCTGACTTAAAAAACATTTTAAACTTATGTAGTAACTCAACATGGAGTTTACTGGATGTCCTTTCAGGTTTACCGTGGATCACCTCAAGAACACAGGAACAATTCTTACCCCAGATGCTCAATCTCGACACACTGAATGGCATGAGTTATCAAAAAGGTTGTTACCCCGGACAGGAAGTAATTGCCCGATTACATTATAAGGGGCAAGTAAAAAAACGCCTGCAGTTAATTAAAACGGAAAATGCATTAAACGTTGGTGATACCATAATTCAGAAAGAAACTGTTAATAAAGTCGGTACTATCATCAATACTGAAGTTCATCCCGATTCATCATCATACTCACTGGCTGTCATTGAACTGGATAAATTAAATGAAACGCTTGTTTCAGATAACCAGACAATAATAATCCAGTCACTTCCCTATGCTATCGAGTCATAAAGACCAGATTGCGTTACCTGCAGAATGGGAAGCACAATCCGGCATCCTGTTAACCTGGCCACACGTACACAGTGACTGGAAGGATAACCTTGAAGAGATTGGCGAAGTTTATCTCGAAATATGCAAGGCCATCAGTCAATATGAAAAGGTCCTCGTCGTCTGTTATGACGAACAACATAAACAGGAAATAGAAAGCATATTCAATGAAAATGATATTGCAAAGGGGAATTACCATTTAACGATTTGCAAAACCAATGACACCTGGTGTCGTGATTACGGCCCGATAACCGTACGTAATGATGGCAGCTTGCAATTACAAAACTTTATCTTTGACAGTTGGGGCAACAAATATGAATCCCAACTGGATAACGCCGTTTCCCGATATCTCCATAATAAAAATTATTTTGGTGATAATGAAATGCAAGATTGTGATTTTATCCTGGAAGGTGGCAGTATCGAATCAGATGGCCAGGGAACAATACTAACAACCTCACACTGTTTGCTAAAACGTCATCCTGATAAAACAAAAAAGTACATTGAAGAAAAATTAAACTTATATCTGGGAGCAGAAAACGTACTCTGGCTGGATCATGGTGGTATAACCGGTGACGATACCGACAGTCATATCGACAACCTGGCACGCTTTGTTAATAAACACACTATTATTTACAGTGCTTGTGATGACCCATCGCATCCTGATTACGACTCTTTACAAATAATGGAACAGGAATTAAAAGCGCTAAGACAAGCTAATGGAGATGAATACAACCTTTTTCCGTTATATCTCCCTAAACTTAAAAGTGACAATGGAAAAATACTACCTGCATCCTACGTTAATTTTCTGGTTATCAATGATGCTGTGCTGGTCCCGATTTATGATGACCCTCAGGACAAGGAGACTTTGGAAAAATTACAGCAATGTTATGTCAGTCGTAATATTATTGGTATTAATTCAAAAGCCCTGGTTAAACAATTTGGTAGCATTCATTGTGCATCGATGCAGTTTCCTGCAGGCGTATTGGTTTAGGAGAGATGAAACAAATGAGCAAGATTACTGTCGCCGTTGTCCAGCATGCGTGCAGTGACAATTACGAAGACAATCTGAAAGCCGGTATTGATGGTATTAAAAAAGCCGCTGCACAAGGTGCCGATCTGGTATTGCTACCTGAATTAAGCATGGGACTTTATTTCTGTATTACGGAAGATCCAAATAACTTTGATCTGGCAGAACCGATTCCCGGCAAGACTACAGTAACACTACAACAAGTCGCCAAGGAAAATAATATCGTTATCGTTGCCACCGTCTTTGAAAAACGCGCAAAAGGTTTGTATCACAATACAGCAATCGTACTCGATAAAGACGGTAGTCTGGCGGGCACCTATCGCAAGATGCATATCCCTGATGATCCCGGTTTCTATGAAAAATATTATTTCACGCCCGGTGATCTTGGCTTTAAACCGATCAATACCTCTATTGGCCGTTTGGGTGTATTGATCTGTTGGGACCAATGGTATCCCGAAGGTGCACGTATCATGGCCTTGTCCGGTGCTGAAGTCTTATTGTTCCCCAGTGCGATCGGTTGGGAACCGGCAGAACAACAGGACGAAAAGGATCGACAACGCAATGCCTGGATCACTATCCAACGTAGTCACGCGATTGCGAATAACCTGCCCGTTATTTCCAGCAACCGTGTTGGTCTTGAAACGTCAAATGCCTATGAAAATATGGCAACCCAATTCTGGGGTTCGAGTTTTATCACCGGACAACAAGGCGAAATACTCGTTGAAGCCAGCACGGAAGAAGAGACTGTTATTATTACCGAACTGGATTTGAATAGAACAGAAGAAGTCAGACGTATCTGGCCATACTTACGTGACCGACGTATTGATCATTACGAAGGCATTTTACAAAGACATATAGATGACGAGTGATTATCAAGAGTGAATTCAAACCGGCATGGTGGTGTCGTAACAAACATTGTCAAACACTCTTCCCTGCTTTATTTAGACGACATCCTGCTTTAACCCTTACCCATGAACAACTGGAATTACCGGACGGTGATTTTCTGGATCTGGTATGGACAGAAGAAAAAGATAAAAACTCCCCGATCATTATCCTGTTACATGGACTGGAAGGCTCCATTGATTCACCCTATGCAAAATGCATCTTAAAAACGATCAGTAATAATAATTGGCAAGGCGTGTTGATGCACTTCCGTGGTTGTAGTGGTAGACATAACCGTTTAAATCGCAGTTACCATTCCGGAGAAACGGGCGACCTGCATAC
>JBNLAL010000058.1:0-7628 GCA_050302115.1 Gammaproteobacteria bacterium
TATTCGTATACAGAATAAACTTTATTAACTGAATTCAGTTTTTATTCAACTTCTGTTCTATTATCCTGACTAATTAGGAATATTACAATGCAGTGGAAACCAAACACGACCGTAGCCGCTATCGCCGAGAAAGAGGGCCGTTTTCTTCTGGTTGAGGAAGACATTGATGGCAAACGGGTCTTTAACCAACCTGCAGGTCACCTGGAACAGGGAGAAACCCTGATTGAAGCGGTAAAACGGGAAACATTGGAAGAAACAGCCTGGGAATTCGAACCTGAATACCTGGTTGGTGTCTATCTTTATCCCAGTCCTAATGATAAAGACATCACTTATTTACGCTTTTGTTTTTATGGCCATTGTACAAGCGAACATATTGGACAAGCACTTGATGACGGAATCATTCGTGCCGTCTGGCTAAGTCCGGATGAAATTAAATCTGAACACAATCGTATGCGTAGTCCGATGGTTGTACGTTGTATTGAAGATCATCTAAAAGGTTGCAGCTACCCCCTGGAATTACTAAATCATTACAGTGAATAAAGAAACCAATAACAAGATCATTGTCGGTGTCTCCGGTGGTGTCGATTCGTCTGTTACCGCACTTTTATTAAAAGAACAGGGTTACGAAGTTGAAGCACTGTTTATGAAAAACTGGAACGATCAATCTGAAGATGGTGCCTGTATGTGGGAAGCCGATGTCGAAGATGCCATGATGGTCTGCGATAAGCTTAATATCCCTCTAAATACTGTCGATCTCTCTTCTGATTACTGGGATAAGGTCTTTAAAAACTTTTTAAGTGAATATAAAAACGGACGTACCCCCAACCCTGACGTCTTGTGTAACCAGGAAATCAAATTCAAGGCCTTTCTGGAACATGCGGAAAAACTGGGCGCAAAAAAAATTGCTACCGGCCACTATGCACGCATACATAAAACAGAAGATTCCTGTCAATTATTAAAGGGACTGGATAAAAACAAGGATCAAAGTTATTTCCTGTGCCGTTTGAACCAGGAACAATTAAATAAGGCATTGTTCCCGGTTGGTGAACTGGAAAAATCGGAAGTCAGATGTTTGGCTGAACAAGCCAAACTCATTACTCACGATAAAAAAGACAGTACCGGGATCTGTTTTATCGGCGAACAACCCTTCCGCCAGTTTTTAAGCCGCTACATCCCACCCGATCCTGGTGCAATCAAGACGACGGAAGGTAAAGTTATTGGGGAACATGAAGGCGTATTTTATTACACACTGGGGCAACGCCAGGGGCTTGGGATCGGCGGTGTCAGTGGTGCCAGTGACGCACCCTGGTATGTCGTGCAAAAAAATATCGAAGAAAATGAATTAATCGTCGCCCAGGACCATGACCATCCCCTGCTACATAGTCATGGTCTGATGGCCTCCGCTATCAACTGGATTGCCGGAACCCCGCCTGACATGCCATTCAAATGCTGGGCAAAAAATCGTTACCGGCAGGCGGATCAGGCCTGTACTGTGGAAATGATTGGTGATGACACCTATTCCGTCACGTTTGAAGTCTCGCAACGGGCTATCACACCGGGCCAATTCATCGTTTTTTACCAGGAAGATATCTGTTTAGGCGGAGGAATTATTGATTCTGTCCATTAAAATGCACCTAAATAGCTCTTTTTGACATAAATATTCCAAAAAACAGCATTTTTTCGGGAATATTTATACTAAAAACAGTATTTATGGACAAAAAACACACAAAATTGGTGCGTTTATAGAGAAAAAATAGCGCTTTCGAGCCTGGAAATTGGCTTAAACTTTCTACAAATCTTGCTTTATAATAGCCGGCCCTTCGTAGCAGGCGTACTGAGACGCCTGATCAAAATAACAACTACAGGAGAATTGTTTTGCTCGAAGCATATCGTCAACATGTTAAAGAACGTGCCGACCTGGGTGTCGTGCCACAACCATTAAGCCCGGAACAAACCGCCGAATTGGTAGAGTTATTAAAAAACCCACCAGCCGGCGAAGAGGAATTTATTCTCGATCTGATTACCAACCGCGTTCCTGCCGGTGTGGATCAGGCCGCCTATGTCAAAGCCGGTTTTCTGGCCGCGATCGCCAAAGGCGAAACCGCCTCGCCATTGATTGATAAAGTCAAAGCCGTTGAATTATTGGGCACCATGCTCGGTGGCTACAACATCGCCCCGCTGGTCGAATGTCTTGATGATGCTGAACTGGCGCCCACTGCGGTAAAGGCCTTATCGCATACATTATTAATGTTCGATGCCTTTCATGATGTAAAGGAAAAGGCAGATGCCGGTAACGGGCATGCGAAACAGATCCTGCAATCCTGGGCAGACGGTGAATGGTTTACTGCTAAACCAAAACTGGCAGAAAAAATAACGGTTACCGTATTTAAAGTCCCCGGTGAAACCAATACTGATGACCTGTCACCTGCTCCTGATGCCTGGTCCCGTCCTGATATCCCGTTACATGCACAAGCCATGTTGAAGATGGAACGTGAAGGCATTACACCTGATAAACAGGGTGAAGTGGGTCCGATTTCCAAGATTGAGGAATTAAAACAAAAAGGACATCCATTAGCTTACGTTGGCGACGTTGTCGGTACCGGTTCTTCACGTAAGTCCGCAACCAACTCTGTACTCTGGCACATGGGTGATGATATTCCGTTCATTCCGAATAAACGTGATGGTGGTTTCTGTTTGGGTGGCAAGATTGCCCCTATCTTCTTTAACACCATGGAAGATGCCGGTGCCTTACCGATTGAATGTGATGTCAGCAAAATGAACATGGGTGATGTCATCGACATCTATCCCTACGAAGGCAAGATCAAAAACGCTGAAACGGGTGAAGAGCTTTGCGAGTTTTCATTAAAGACCGACATCATCCTCGATGAAGTCCAGGCCGGTGGTCGTATCCCGTTAATCATTGGCCGCGGTCTGACCGAGCGTGCACGTGAAGCATTAGGTATAGGACACAGTGATTTATTCCGCAAACCTGTTCCGGCCAACGATACCGGTAAAGGTTATACACTGGCACAGAAAATGGTCGGTAAGGCCTGTGGTGTTGAGGGCGTTAGACCAGGTACTTATTGTGAACCCAAGATGACCACAGTCGGTTCACAGGATACCACCGGTCCAATGACGCGTGATGAATTGAAAGACCTGGCCTGTTTAGGTTTCTCTGCTGATCTGGTTATGCAGTCTTTCTGTCATACTGCGGCCTATCCAAAACCAATTGATGTCACGACCCACCATACTTTACCGGATTTTATCCAGACTCGTGGTGGTGTAGCGCTACGTCCGGGTGATGGTGTCATTCACTCCTGGCTGAACCGTATGTTATTACCGGATACGGTCGGTACCGGTGGTGATTCGCACACCCGTTTCCCAATTGGCATCTCCTTCCCTGCAGGTTCCGGTCTGGTAGCGTTTGCTGCTGCAACCGGCGTGACACCATTGGATATGCCTGAATCAGTACTGGTCCGCTTCACAGGAAAAATGCAACCGGGTATCACCTTGCGTGATTTGGTAAACGCGATTCCTTATGCCGCGATTCAATCCGGAGATCTGACTGTAGCCAAAGAAGGTAAAAAGAATATCTTCTCCGGTCGTATCCTTGAGATTGAAGGTCTGCCGGATCTGAAATGTGAACAGGCCTTTGAACTATCTGATGCTTCAGCAGAACGTTCAGCAGCAGGTTGTACGATTAAATTGAATAAAGAACCGATTATTGAATATCTGGAATCCAACATAGTACTGTTGCGCTGGATGATCAGTGAAGGTTATGGCGATCCACGTACCCTGGAACGTCGCGCACAGGCAATGGAAGAATGGATTGCCAATCCTCAGTTGATGGAGGCGGATGCCGATGCGGAATACGCCAAGGTCTTCGAGATCGATCTGAACGAAATCAAGGAACCCTTGCTGGCCTGCCCGAATGACCCGGATGATGTGAAACCCTTATCTGAAGTGGCCGGCACCAAGATTGATGAAGTCTTTATCGGTTCCTGTATGACCAACATCGGTCACTTCCGTGCTGCAGGCAAGATGCTGGAAAAATCGGGCGGTGTGATTCCAACCCGACTTTGGGTTACGCCACCTACCAAGATGGATGAGCATCAACTGACTGAAGAAGGTTATTACAGTATCTTCGGTAAGGCGGGTGCCAGAACGGAAATGCCGGGATGTTCACTGTGTATGGGTAACCAGGCGCGTATTGCTGCAAAGTCTACAGCCGTTTCAACATCAACCCGTAACTTCCCAAACCGTCTGGGTGATGGTGCCAATGTGTTCCTCGCTTCTGCCGAGATTGCTGCTGTTTCATCCATTTTAGGTCATATCCCAACCATGGATGAATATATGCAGTTTGCTGCAGATCTTGATCCATTGGCAGCGGATGTTTACCGTTACCTGAACTTTGACGAGATTGAATCTTTTCAAAAGAGTGCTGCGCAAGCAAAATCAAAACTCGAAGAGATTCCGGTAACCGTAGCTTAAGAAACGGGTAGTCTAAATAAAAAAGGCGGCTTTCAGTCGCCTTTTTTAATTAACTAACGGATAGCTGACTAATAAACACTATAATTACTTAACAATAATTATTGAGAACAGAGAATGACAGTCATTAAACAAAACGATCTAATCGATAGCGTTGCAGACGCATTGCAATTTATATCCTATTACCATCCGCTTGATTTTATTCAGGCCGTTAATGAGGCCTACGAAAAAGAAGAATCACAGGCAGCAAAAGATGCGATGGCACAAATACTGATCAATTCACGCATGTGCGCTGAAGGTCATCGGCCTATTTGCCAGGATACCGGTATCGTTACTGTCTTTATCAAGCTTGGTATGGATGTGCAATGGGATGCCGAAATGTCATTGGAAGATATGATCAATGAAGGTGTCAGAAAGGCTTATAACCATCCGGATAATAAACTACGTGCTTCAATACTTGCTGATCCTGCAGGTGCAAGAAAAAACACCGGCGATAACACTCCTGCTGTTATTAATGTAGAGATTGTTAAAGGTGATAAGGTTGAAGTTGATGTTGCAGCCAAAGGTGGTGGCTCCGAGGCAAAATCCAAATTCGCTATGCTTAATCCTTCTGATGATATTGTTGAATGGGTTGTTAAGACCGTTCCGACTATGGGTGCAGGTTGGTGCCCTCCCGGAATGTTGGGAATAGGTATTGGTGGCACTGCAGAAAAGGCCATGGTATTGGCAAAAGAATCATTAATGGATCCGATCGACATTCACGAACTGAAAGCACGCGGACCAAAAAACAAAGCCGAAGAACTTCGGCTCGAAATCTTCGAAAAGGTTAATGCTCTTGGTATTGGTGCTCAAGGTCTGGGTGGGCTAACCACCGTTCTGGATGTAAAGATAAAAGACTATCCTACTCATGCCGCCAATAAACCGGTTGCCATGATCCCGAACTGCGCAGCAACCCGTCATACCCATTTTGTTCTGGATGGGTCCGGCCCCGCATTACAAACACCGCCAAACCTGGATGACTGGCCTAAAGTTACCTGGGATGTTGGCCCTACTGCACGAAGAGTTAATCTTGATACCGTTACTGCAGAAGATATTAAGGAATGGAAACCGGGCGAAACAATTTTACTTTCAGGCAAGATGTTAACCGGTCGCGATGCCGCACATAAACGTATCAAAGACATTCTCGATAGTGGTGAGTCTTTACCGGAAGGTGTCGATTTTAAGAACCGTTTTATTTATTACGTTGGACCCGTTGATGCAGTTCGCGATGAAATCGTAGGCCCTGCCGGTCCGACAACTGCTACACGTATGGATAAGTTTACTGAAATGATGCTGGAGAAAACCGGATTAATCGGCATGGTCGGTAAAGCAGAACGTGGCCCGGTTGCGATTGATGCTATTAAAAAACATAAAGCCGTTTACTTAATGGCTGTCGGTGGCGCGGCCTATCTTGTTTCCAAAGCCATTACTGATGCTAAAGTGATTGCCTTTGAAGATTTAGGTATGGAAGCTATTCATGAATTTGAAGTGAAAGACATGCCTGTCACAGTTGCGGTTGATGTCAACGGTAATGCCGTTCATCAAACCGGACCACAGGAATGGCAAAAGATTATCTTTGAAAGAAAATCTGCCTGACTTTTAAAACGGTTTCATTAATGTCCGAATTTGTTGATTACTTACATGAAGTCTTTCAACAATTCGGACCTATTACAGCACGTAAAATGTTTGGCGGTCATGGTATTTATCATGAAGGTTTGATGTTTGCGTTAGTGACGGATGACACTCTATATCTAAAAGCTGACGAAACTTCCAAACAGCAATTTATTGATAAAGGCCAAACGCCTTTTGAATATGTAAAATCCAACAAAACCATTCAAATATCTTATTATTCTGCACCGGAAGAAATCTACGATGACCCGGATGAAGCCATATACTGGGCAAAACTCGCCTATCAGGCAGCACTAAATTCAAAATCAAAGTAAGAAAAAATCATTAAAACATGCCCATAATGCATTGATTCGCTTATAATATCGCGCATTTTATAGTCAGGGGTTTAATCAGTGAAATTAAGCGCAGAACAATTCAGAAACTGGGATCGCAGGGCGATTACCTTACTCGGCATGTCCGGTGTGGGGAAAACGCGTCTCGCCAATATTCTGCGCAAGGCACACTGGTTTCATTATTCCGGTGACTATCGTATCGGCACGCGCTATCTGGACGAGGCAATCCTGGACAACATCAAACAAAAAGCCATGCAGGTTCCGTTGTTGGAAAAACTGTTATTGTCCGACTCTATCAATATCAGAAACAATATTTCTATTGATAACCTGAAGGCCGTCTCTACCTTCCTGGGCGAATTAGGTGATCCGGAGAAAGGCGGTATTGGCTTAAGAGAATTCAAACGTCGACAAAAATTACATCGTGAGGCTGAAATTGCAGCGATGAAGGACGTCCCGGAGTTTATTAAACGTTCGCACGATGTCTATGGATACGATCATTTTATCAATGATGCTGGCGGGAGCCTGTGTGAACTGGATGACCAATCCGTTCTCGACACACTCGCGGAACATACCCTGATTATTTACATCAAAGCGACTGAACATGATGAAGTCGAACTGATTCGTCGTGCTGAAAGCGATCCCAAGCCGCTATATTACCGGGAAGACTTTCTGGATGAACATCTGGAAATATATTTAAAAGAAAAGAACCTGGAATACGCAGCGATGATCGAACCTGATGATTTTGTACGTTGGGTGTTTTCGAAATTATTTTATAACCGCATCCCTCGTTATGAGGCCATCGCAAATGAATACGGTTATACATTATGCACAACGGATATTGCCGATATCGATAATGAAGCTGATTTCTTAAACGTGATAGAAAAAGCACTGGATAAATAATTAACAGAGAAGACTATGCCACTCGTTGCTAACAGTAAATTACCCAGCTTTGAAAGGTTGAAACAGGATGGTGAAACCATCATCCCTGCCGATCAGGCCTTGCATCAGGATATTCGCGAGCTGCATATCGGTTTGCTGAACATGATGCCGGATGCGGCGCTGCAGGCGACTGAGCGCCAGTTCATTCGCCTCGTCGGTGGCTGCAACCGCATCGCGCAGTTCTTCGTCTACCCGTTCTCC
>JBNLAL010000059.1:0-7578 GCA_050302115.1 Gammaproteobacteria bacterium
TTATGATGCTGTTCAATATGGTTTAGATGACAATGGTTATATTGATTATGACCAGGCTGAAGAATTAGCCCTGGAACATAAACCAAAATTAATTATGACCGGTTTCTCTGCATATTCACGAATTGTTGATTGGCAACGTTTTCGTGATATTGCTGACAAGGTTGGCGCAATTATGGTTTCTGATATTGCTCACGTAGCCGGTCTGGTTGCAACCGGAGAATATCCAAGCCCGGTACAGATTGCTGATGTTACCACTACCACAACTCATAAAACCTTACGTGGTCCTCGATCAGGTTTGATTATGGGTAAGGCAAATGAAGACATTCAAAAGAAAATTAACTTTATGGTTTTCCCTGCTTATCAGGGTGGTCCATTAATGCATACCATTGCTGCAAAAGCGGTAGCATTTAAAGAAGCAATGCAACCTGAATTCAAGAGTTATATCCAGCAGGTAAAGAAGAATGCAAATGTTATGGCTGAAACTTTTGTTGAACGTGGTTTAAAGATCGTTTCAGGCGGTACTGACAATCATTTGTTCCTGGTTGATATGGTTGAAAAGGGTCTAACCGGTAAAGAAGTCGATGCTGCTTTGGGTCGCGCTAATATTACAGTTAACAAAAATGCTGTACCTAACGATCCTCAGTCACCTTTTGTAACCAGTGGTATTCGTATTGGTACCCCATCCATTACCACACGTGGTTTTGATGAAGCGGATTCAAAACAGGTTGCAAACTGGTGTTGTGACATCATGGATAACATGGGTGATGAATCCGTTATCGAACGTGTTAAAGGTGAAGTGCTTGAGCTTTGCAAGAGCAGACCATTGTATGAATTTAATAGCGATCTATAAATTCAATACAAAATTAGAGTAGTAAGGGTATGGGGGATTGTTTTAAAAACAATCCCTCATGCATTTTAAAAAACAGAAAAGCGAACTAATAGATGCGTTGTCCTTTTTGTACAGATCTTGATACGCGAGTGATCGATTCCCGTCTTGTTGGCGAAGGGGATCAGATCAGACGTCGTCGTGAATGCAATAAATGTAAGGAACGCTTTACAACCTATGAATCTGCAGAATTGACCTTGCCCAGGATCATCAAATCTGATGGTAGACGTGAACCGTTTAATGAAGAGAAACTACGTGGCGGTATCGAACGTGCTACACAAAAAAGAGAAGTGGGAATTGAACAGATCGATATGGCTGTTGCTACAATTATTCATAATTTACGTGCCTCCGGGGAACGTGAAATTGAATCCATGCGAGTAGGCAACTGGGTGATGGAACAGTTACGTCGTATTGATCAGGTTGCCTATGTTCGTTTTGCTTCTGTTTATAGAAAGTTTGAAGATGTCCGTGCTTTCCTGGAAGAGATTGAACGCGTTGAAAATGAACTACCACCTGAGTTACAAAAAAGTCAGCTCGATTTGTTGAATTCTGAAGAAGGTGGTGATGAGAATTGACGTGGACGCAACAAGACTATCAATTCATGTCACAAGCCATCAGACTGGCACAACATGGAAAATATACCTGTGACCCCAACCCTCGAGTTGGCTGCGTTATTGTTAGGGACAACCAGTTAATCGCTGAAGGTTGGCATGCAATAGCCGGTGAAGGGCATGCAGAAGTTAATGCCTTAAATTCAGTAGCTGATGCTTCCAATTCCACTGTTTATTTAACCCTTGAACCGTGTTCACACTATGGACGAACACCGCCTTGTGCAGATACATTAATAGAAGCAGGTGTGAAGGAAGTTATTATTGCCATGATCGATCCAAACCCGGAAGTATCAGGTAACGGGGTTAAAAAACTGGAAGATGCCGGAATAAAAGTCAGGCAAGGTCTGCTTGAAATCGAGTCAAAAAAATTAAACCCTGGTTTTATTAAACGGATGCAAACGGGTAAACCATTTGTCCGTTGCAAGATGGCAATGAGTCTGGATGCCAGGACAGCCCTGGCAAATGGCAAGAGTCAATGGATTAGCTGTGAGCAATCACGCAAAGATGTACATAGAATTCGGGCTGCAAGTAGTGCAATAGTGAGCAGTGCTGACAATATAATTAAAGATGATGCTTTACTCACAGTGCGTGATATTAAGTTTGAATTTACTCCACCAGTCAGGGTAATAATTGATAGAAATTTAAAAATCACTTCAGCGGCAAGTTTATTCAAACAACCGGGGCGAGTAATAATTTATACAGAACAGGAAGAATTTAATAACTTAAACCAAATCAACGCAGAGATAATCAATCTTGAGAAATCAGAAACATGGTTACAAAATGTGTTCGAACATATGGCAACAGAATATCAAATCAATGAAGTCCTGGTTGAAGCCGGAAGTACGTTTACCGGTGCCTTAATAGAAGCCGGACTTGTTGATGAATTGATTATCTATATGGCACCGGTGTTATTTGGCAATGATGCAAATCCATTGTTGGAGTTAAAACAGATTAACCAGCTTGATGATGCGGTACAATTGAGTTTAAAAGATGTTAGACAGATTGGAAAAGATTTACGACTAAGCTATCAATTAATAAACTAATAAATAATATGTTTACAGGAATTATTCAGGCGACAGGCAAAATTTCCCAAATTGAAAACATGGGTGAAGACAGTCGTTTTGTTTTTAATACAGGTAAACTGGATCTGACTGATATGAAGTTAGGTGATAGTATCGCAGTAAATGGAACGTGCCTGACTATTATTGAAAAGTCTGAGTACTCTTTTACTGCTGATTTATCACGTGAGACATTAAATCTAACGGCTTTTTCTGATCTTGATGTCGGATCTTCTATAAATCTGGAGAAGGCCATGCAATTGTCTGATCGCATCAATGGTCATATGGTCAGTGGGCATGTCGATGGAATTGGTTGTGTAAAAAGCAAGACTGATGAAGGGCGTTCTTTTAGATATGACATTCAGGTTCCGTCCTCATTAATTAAATATATTGCAAAAAAAGGATCTGTTGCCGTTGATGGTGTCAGTTTGACGGTAAATGACGTAAATGCAGATATGTTTAGTGTTAATATTATTCCGCATACCCTGGAAGAAACCATATTTTCAGAGTATGAGGTTGGAACGAAAGTGAATATCGAAGTTGATTTGATAGCACGTTATCTGGAACAAATACACGCAAGTAATTAAACGATGGCACTAAATAACACCGAAGAACTGATTGAAGATATTCGACAAGGTCGTATGGTAATCTTGATGGATGATGAAGATCGTGAGAACGAAGGCGATCTGGTAATAGCTGCTTCTTGCGTACGTTCTGAAGATATCAATTTTATGGCTCGTTTTGGGCGGGGCTTAATCTGTTTAACCTTGACTGGCGAACATTGCCGTAAGTTGAACCTGCCCTTGATGACCAGCCATTCCAGTTCTAATTTTTCGACAAACTTCACCGTTTCCATAGAAGCGGCGGAAGGCGTAACAACTGGAATATCAGCTGCCGATCGTGCCTTAACTATACAAAAAGCTGTGGCACCTGATGCCAAGCCAACGGATTTGGTACAACCGGGACATGTATTTCCCCTGATGGCGCAACCGGGCGGTGTTTTATCACGGGCGGGTCACACCGAGGCAGGTTGTGATTTAGCAAGGTTGGCAGGTTTATCGGAATCTGCAGTTATAGTTGAGATATTGAATGACGATGGTTCAATGGCACGTCTTCCCGACCTGGAGAAATTTGCTAAAAAACATCACTTGAAGATTGGTACTATCGCTGATTTGATTCGTTATCGAATAGAAAATGAAAAAACTATTGAGCATGTAACAGAGTGTAATCTTCCTACGGAATATGGTGAATTCGTATTACATGCCTATCAGGACAAATTAGAAAAGAAGCTGCATTTGGCATTGGTTAGGGGCAAGATTGATCCGGACACCCCCACACTTGTGAGAGTCCATTTGGAAAATCCTATCTCTGACTTAACAGGTAGTATTGCAAAGGATCGAGGTTGGCCTGTTAATGACGTGTTAAGACGAATAGCTGATGAAAACTCTGGAGTAGTTGTTATATTGTGCGACCAATATGAGCCGGTTGAATTAATACATCAAATTGAATCTTATAAAAATAATAATATTCGAACAGAAAAAAAAGAAAATAACGAAAATAGCCGTGACCTGCGCACAATAGGGCTAGGTGCACAAATATTATGTGATCTGGGTGTAAAAAAGATGCGTGTCTTGAGTGCACCAAAACGCATACACGCGCTTTCCGGTTTCGGGCTGGAAGTTGTTGAATACGTGAATTAATGAGTTAATAAATAATGTCTGAGATCAAAATTATTGAACACAAGGGACCGGTAGATGAATCTGTTAAGATTGCGATTGTTGCAAGTCGTTTTAACAGTTTTATTGTCGATCGTTTATACGATGGCGCAATTAAAACATTAACCAACAATGGTATTCGGGAAGAAGACATTACTGTTGTCCGCGTTCCAGGCGCATTTGAAATTCCCGTTGCCGTTGACGCATTATTAGGCGAGGAAGATTATGCCGCTATCATTACTCTGGGTGCTGTTATCCGTGGTGAAACACCTCATTTTGAATATATATGTAATGAATGTTCTCACGGTATTTCTCAGTTGGCGATGAATTATGGTGTGCCGGTTATCTTTGGTGTTTTAACAGTAGACAATTCTGATCAAGCCATGGACAGGGCGGGTGATGAAGAAAGTAATAAGGGCTCGGAGTCAGCGGTAGCGGCATTGGAAATGATTGGTGTTTTGAACCAAATCCAGTCATGACAGGCAAATTTAACAAGCGCGCACGGGTTAAGGCCAGACAGAATACGGTTCAGGCTTTGTATGAACTGTTTCTAACCGGTAAGGATGTGAAAGATATTTTGACTGAGTTTGAAAATGATGAACGCAAGCTGGCTAAGACAGATGTCGAATATTTTAAGGATTTATTCAAGGGTATTGCCAAACATGAAGAGGAACTTGATAAACATATCGTAAATCTGGTTGATCGTCCCATAGATGAACTGGATGCCATAGAACGGGCGATACTGCATCTGGGTTGTTTTGAACTTGAGCATCATCTTGAATTACCGTGGCGTGTCGTTGTCAATGAATCGGTTGAACTGGCAAAAACTTTTGGTGCTGAAGAATCACATAAATATATTAATGGCATTTTGGATAAAGTTGCCAGGAAACTGCGTTCGACTGAAATCAAGAACGCCAGCTAACCTAAAAAATGTGTGCTTTCAAAATTGGTATTTTAGGAAGTACACATGAATGAATTTGAAATCATTGATCATTACTTTAAAAGGCCTTATATAGGTAAAGATAGTAATGTCGTATTGGGTATTGGCGATGATGCAGCCATACTTCATGTTCCCGATAATTCGGAATTGTTAATATCTACTGATACCCTCATAGCAGGTGTTCATTTCCCTAAAAATAGCCAGCCGGAAGATATTGCTTATAAATCTCTCGCGGTAAACCTGAGTGACATGGCTGCGATGGGAGCAGAACCTAAGTGGGTTACCTTATCCTTAACTGTTCCTGAAAATAATGAAGCCTGGTTTGGTGCGTTCGCAGAAAGTTTTAATCAATTGGCAGCAGAATATTCATTAGTCCTGATTGGTGGTGATTTAACAAAAGGGCCGCTTTCCATCACTGTTCAAATACAGGGCCTGACACCCAAAACACCAATGAAAACTGGTTCTGCCTTACGTCGCCAGGGCGCTCAACCTGGGGACTTGATTTATGTTACCGGAAAACTGGGTGGTGCGGCTTATGCATTACAAAGTATTTTGAATGACAGTAATAAATACAAAAAGCCTGATGAGGAAGATTTAAATAGACTGAATAGACCGATACCGAGAGTTACAACCGGTATTGCCTTGCGTGGACTGGCAACGAGTTGTATCGATATTTCAGATGGACTGGTAGCCGATCTGGGACATATCCTGAAAGCCAGTCAGGTAGGTGCCGAGATTGAGCTAAATAAACTGCCTCTAGCGAACAGCTTATTACATATTGAAAATCAGATGGCCATAGAACTGGCATTAACCGGCGGTGATGATTATGAACTCTGTTTTACGCTACCGGAAAAAATATCTCCGGTTGTGTTTGAACATCTGCAATCAATTTGTCCAGTCAGTTGTATCGGCAAGATCAACAATCGGTCATCACTACTGATATGCAAACAGGAGAACGGTAAAATCTTTAAGTCCGAGCTAAAGGCATATCGCCATTTTAATTAATCGTTATTCTTTCCCATTAAATCGACATTATAATCCGGGATGTCGGAAGTAATTTCCTTGTTACGTTTAATAATTTCATTACGAAGTTCCTTTCTCATCTTGGCCGCTTCATAAAGTTTTTGTTCAAATTCGTTTTCGAGTTCCAGTTTTGGTGCAGGTATCGGTTTTTTATCATCACCAAGCGCCACCATCGTGAAATAACAGGAATTGGTATGTCGTACATGTTTTTGATGAATATCTTCAGCAAAGACCTTCACTCCGACCTCCAGTGAAGACGTGCCAACATAATTTACATGTGCACGAAAAGTAACCAGTTCGCCGACCCTGATGGGTTCCCTGAAGGTCACCTGATCCAGTGATAAGGTCACAACATAAGACTTGCAATAACGGGCGGCACAGGCATAGGCGACCTGGTCCAGTAATTTAAGGATTGAACCACCATGAACATTGCCGGAAAAGTTGGCCATATCCGGTGTCATTAAGACTGTCATTTCAAGACTCTTTTCTTGTTTTGGCATCAACTGCTCCAATTTATTTTTTTATATTTATAAGTTGATATAACCTTCATTAAGAAGCTTATCAATTTCAACCGGGGCATAAGGGACTGACTCTATGAATTCCGGAAGGTCTTTGGTTCCGACGCCCCTTTTCTGCATCGTTTTTTCACATACCTTCATATCGATCACATCGTAGGCATCAAGCCTGGCAGCGAGATCAACCAGCTTTTGATTATGTGCATAATTTTGATGTGTAAACCAGTCTATATCCGGCCCATGAAGGATCATCACAATTTCAAGGTCTTCAAAATCCTTTGGGTGTGTTTGAGAGACTTCTTCTGCCCTGGCAAGTAATGCTTCCAGTTCTTCTATTGTATGCATGGAAACATCAAACAGATAACTTTTGTTTTCAATTTCAGGCTCAGATTGTTTTCCTTCTTCAATAGTTGGCGCAGTTTTCTCAGCAAGCTGCATTTCAATAACCGGTGGATTATTACTAGTTTCAACATCCGAATCACAGGCACTGATCAATATGATTCCAGAGAAGCAAAATAGAAAATAAATGAATTGTCTGAATGACTGGTATGGTTTCATTATTATAAAATTAAGTAAGGATTCCCCATCCTGCAAAAATTCCAAATTTATGGATATTATAAATCAAAATAAGCTGGGGCTCTGCAAAAAGAATCGGCGCTACATATTTTTAAAAACAATCACTTATATGGTGTGTGATTTGTCGAGATTAAGCTTTATTTAGTCATAAACTGGATGTAGTCAATATTATTAGCTATTCACATTTAACGGATTTTTGTTAACTGATTGCTAAAACATGTTTACCAGAAAGCAATGAAAAGAAGTATATAACA
>JBNLAL010000060.1:0-7466 GCA_050302115.1 Gammaproteobacteria bacterium
ATTGTTCATTGATCACTTTTGTGGCCAACTCCGGATCCGATTGAAAACTGATAGTTAAAGTCTGTTCGACAACAAGATTCGCAAAAGAATTAAAAATTACTTCACCCACTATCTTGTTATTTGGAATAGTAATTCTTTCTCCGTCCTCGTTACTCAATAAGGTATAGGCCAGTTTAATCTCTTCGACGATACCGGTTATGTCATTAATACGTATAGTGTCACCAACAACAAAAGGACGGGTTAATATTAACGCGAGACCTGCACCATAATTGGATATCGGCCCTTGTAATGCAAGCGTACTGCCAAAGACAACAGCACCAAGTGCAGCAATAAATGGAGCAATCGTTATACCAAATTTACTAAGCGCTATAATTAAAACAAAGGCAAGAACGATGGTCTTCGCCAGACCTGAAAAAAAACGGGAAAGTGTGATATCCAGTTTGAAACGTTCACATAATTTCAGGACAAGAGAAGCAACCCATTTTGCAACCTGCCAGCCAACAAATAATATGACAAGTGCTGCCAGAAATTGAAAACCGTAATTGATAGCAATTTCGCTGACAATATCAACCACGTTTTGCAAAGACGCTATCTCTTCTTCCATACAGGTATTAACACCTTTTTATGTTAAAAAACAAAAACAGATACACTTTTAAAACTAAGCCAGACTTCACTACCAATTGATAACTCAAGCTCTTCCATCGCTTTATGAGTAATTAAGGCATGAAAATCCTCGCCAGCTTTTATCACTACCTTTATCCTTCCATCATCTTCCGACATTCCGATAATTTTTCCAGAAAAACTGTTTTGCATACTTGAATCCAGTTTCCCTTTTGATAAGACAATCTGCTTTGGATCAATTGCAATATGTTCTGCCTGTTCTATACCTTCCGGAATAACGATTGCCTGCTTTCCAGTATAGAAAGTATTATTTCCGGTATCCAGTTGACCACTAAACAGGTTAATTAATTCCGACTCAAATGACTTACCTTTTATGATGCTATAAACCCGATCGGCCAAGCATTGCGCCTGTAATTGATTATGCGTTGTCAAAATAATGGTCTTGTTAATTTCCCTTTTTAATTTAAATATCAGTTGTTCAAGATCATCGATAGCTCCCTTATCCAAATAGGTAAACGGCTCATCCAGAATCAAAACTCCCGGTTCTAGTGCCAGTGCCTGTCCAATAGCCACTTTTTGTGCTTCGCCACCAGATAATGACCGTGCCGAACGTTCCGCAAGGTGTGTAATATTTAATAATGCCATGACCTCGTTGACTGTTTTATCACGCACATTTTTCTCTACATGTTGGAGTTTTAATCCCAACTCAATATTCTTAAAAACACTTCCTCGTAACAAGTAAGGATTTTGTTGAACATAACCCACTGCCTTTTTCATCCTGGCCAGATTTGATCTGGTCACAACTTCATTATCAAATTTAAAAAGTCCCCGAGTTGGCAAATCAAGAAATGCCAAAATATTTAACAATGTCGTCTTGCCCGATCCATTCGGTCCAACGATCGCTGTTACTCCAGATTCTTCAATCGCAAGATTAATTTCCGAAAGATGAAAACCACCATTGTAGGAAAAATACACATTATCCAGTTGATAAAGGTGATTCATTTATTATGCACCTGAAATCGTTGAAGCATGGCATTAACAATAAACGCCACTAATAACAGCATAAAACCCAGAGCAAGTGCGAATTCAAAGGCACCTTTACTTGTTTCCAATGCAATTGCCGTTGTCATTGTTCGCGTATAACCATCAATATTGCCACCTAACATCATGGCAATCCCGACTTCTCCTATTGCTCTGCCAAAACCGGTAACAACAGCAGCAATCAAAGCAAAACGTACTTCACTCATATAGATCAAACAACGTTGAATGAAGCTTGCCCCTAGTGACGAACAGGTTCTGGCCAATCTTGGATCCGCGCTGTTAACTGCAGCAATACAAAGATTCCAGATTACCGGCGTAATAAGTAAACATTGGCCCATTACCATTGCCGTTGGTGTATATAGCAAACCCATATCTCCTAGCAAGCCCTGGCGATTGAGTAGCCCATATAACAATAAACCAACGACCACTGTCGGTAATGCCATCAATGTATTCAGGCACGCCAGTAACCCCCCTTTTCCAATAAATCGATTAAGGGCAACAACAACACCCAATGGCAAACTAATTAGTGAAGCAATCAATACGGCAAGGATAGAAACTTTTAATGAGGTCCAGACAACAAAAAATAATTCTTTATCAAAATCTACAATAAGGTTTAATGACGAAATTATTGCATCGAGAAAAAAACTCTTTTGTTTTTCAACATAACTATTTGTTTGTTTTTCATCATAAGCAACAACATCGGGAATAAATAATTGTTCACCATAAAGTTTATAATTCTTTATTATATTTTGTGCTTTTCTACCTGTTAAAAATTTTATATACGTATTAGCCAGATCAGTGTTTATGTGATCGTCCATACCGGGATTGACAGCTATAACGTGATAGGGATTATTTAATATCTCATCTCCCTGATATTGAATATCAAGATCAATCCTGTCCTTAAACGCCAGGTAGGTGCCCCGATCAGTTAATGTATAGGCTTTTTTTTCGTTGGCTAACAACAAAACCTGACCCATTCCCAGGCCTGCACTGATATACCATTCACCATCCGGCTTTAGTTGGGTTTCTTTCCAGATTATTTTTTCTTTTTTATGTGTGCCAGAATCATCACCACGAGAAATAAAAGTTGTTTTCGTCTGCAGTATTTTTTCAAAGGCATTAAAAACCGAATTGCTACCTTTTACATTAGCAGGATCTGTTGCAGGACCGATCAGAATAAAATCATTATGCATAACCGGATAACGTTTTATGCCATAACCTTCCTCAACAAATTTCTGTTCATCTTCCGGTGCATGGGTCAGCAATACATCTACATCTCCCTGTTGGCCGAGACGTAAAGCCTGACCACTACCCACAATGACCGTGTTAATCTTTACATTGTGATCACTTTCAAAAACCGGATTTAATCGCGACACTAAGCCCGAGTTTTCTGTAGTATGTGTTATGGCAAGACGCAGGATTGCAGTTTCGGCATGACTTTGAGAAACAAAGATGCTCAGAATTAGCATTAACTGGATTTTCAAAAATCTCTGCATTTTATTTGCAGGCCATTGCTTGACTTAAGTTATATAGTAATTATGCTTTGAATTTGAAAGTGTATGGAAACGAACATACCACCATGAAGATTGAATTCGAAACAGATATTAACGGCTATCAAGAAGCACGTAAATTTAAATTATTAATAGATTCCATTCTAAAAAATGAAAGACTGGATCATTCACTTAGTTCTTTAGCCACATCTATCCAGTCCCAATTAAACGAATTTCTTTCTAATCCCGAATTTGCCGACTTTCATGACGGCAGCAAAGACGACACCTATACCTCCAGTCATGATGAATCGGCCGGCGAAGGACTCAGCAAATTATTTCGAAGCTTTTTTGGCCCCAGCAAACGTGAACTTGAATTAAGCCGGCAACGACAGGCCCTTATTGAACGTGCAGAACATGCCGAAAACTCGGCTTTTGAGGCCCTGGCTGAAACGGCAGATATAGGTAGGGAAAGGGACGAATTAAAGAACAAATTGAAACAACTGGAATCTGAAATTGCAAAGTTACAGGAGCAAGCCTGAACAGCTGAAAGCCCCGTTTTTTCAGGAAAAAATACGATTTTAAGCTGGAAATACACCTCCGGAACGTGTAATTTAGCCAGCCCTTTTTTGCAATAACAGGTTTATATGAGTCGCAAGTTATACATAAAAACTATGGGTTGTCAGATGAATGAATATGATTCAGCCCGGATGCTGGACACCCTGAAAGCAGCTCACGATATGACTCCTACCGATGATCCGGCGGAGGCCGACTTAATCCTGTTAAACACTTGTTCTATAAGGGAAAAAGCCCAGGAAAAGGTATTTTCTGAATTGGGTCGCTGGCGTCCTTATAAGGAGACCAATCCAGACCTGGTAATTGGTGTCGGTGGATGCGTAGCCAGCCAGGAAGGTTCGGCCATTCTGGAACGTGCACCTTTTGTGGACATTGTTTTTGGCCCTCAGACCTTACATCGTCTCCCAAAGATGTATGGCGATATCATGCAAGAACGCCAATCCATTGTAGATATCTCCTTTCCCGAGATCGAAAAGTTCGACAATCTACCCAGCCCCAAGGCAGAAGGCCCTACCGCTTTCGTTTCCATCATGGAAGGCTGCAGTAAGTATTGCACTTATTGTGTTGTGCCTTATACCCGAGGAGAGGAAGTCAGCCGCCCATTTGATGATGTCATCACCGAAGTTGTTGAACTGGCTGAACAGGGTGTACGTGAAATTAATCTTTTGGGACAAAACGTTAATGCCTATCGTGGTGTTATGCACGATGGTCATATTGCTGATCTGGCATTATTAATTGAATATGTGGCTGCGGTTGAAGGCATCGATCGTATTCGCTTCACGACCTCACACCCGGTTGAATTTTCAGACAGTTTGATTGAAGTTTATGGCAAGATTCCTGAACTGGTCAGCCATTTACACTTGCCTGTACAAAGCGGTTCAGATCGTATTCTCGCGTTAATGAAGCGAGGGCATACCCGACTGGAATATAAAAACAAGATTAAGCGCCTGCGTAATATTCGCCCTGAAATCAGTATGTCATCCGATTTTATTATTGGTTTCCCTGGAGAAACGGATAAAGACTTTGAAGACACCATGAACCTGATACAGGATATTGGTTTCGATCATTCATTCAGTTTTATATACAGTGCACGGCCAGGAACACCGGCTTCTAACCTTCCGGATGACACGCCGATGGATGTAAAGAAAAAACGTTTGTCTATTTTACAAAACCGTATCAATCAAAAAGCGGCAGAAATCAGTCAAGCCATGGTAGGTACAACACAAAAGATTCTTGTTGAAGGCCATTCGAAAAAAGACACAAAACAACTTCGCGGCAGAACAGAAAATAACCGCGTTGTTAATTTCGATGGCCCTGAACACCTGATTGGTAATTTTGTCGATATTGAAATTACCGAGGCCTTACCTAACTCACTGCGTGGTGTTTTACCTGAAGCTTTAGTACTTGACCAGGCAGCTAACCTTTAATCAATTTAGCACCATTAACACGACCACTTCACACGATTTGTTACTCGAACCCGCAGACAACCAACGCCTGTCAAATTTGTGCGGTCCGTTGGATCAGCACTTGCGCCAGGTTGAAAGACACATGGGTGTTGAGATCAACAACCGCGGTAATAACTTTCATGTCAGCGGCACCCAGCGATCAATTGAGTTGACCGAACAGATATTGAAAGACATGTATGCTTCTACAGAAGAGGAAACGCTTTCTTCGGAGAAGGTTCACCTGTATTTGAATTCGGTCAATATTGAAGATGAACTGGAAGAGGAAATTGCCGAAGACGTTGCTATAAAAACCAAACGCGGAATGATCCGCGGACGCAGTACCAATCAAAAATTATACCTAAGCAACATGCAATCACACGATATCAGTTTTGGTATCGGACCGGCAGGGACCGGCAAAACCTATCTTGCAGTGGCATGTGCTGTTGCGGCCATGGAACAGGACCGCGCCCGTCGCCTCGTATTAGTCAGACCTGCAGTCGAGGCAGGCGAAAAACTGGGGTTTCTCCCCGGCGACATGACACAAAAAATCGACCCTTATCTACGCCCTCTTTATGATGCTCTTTATGAAATGCTGGGGTTTGAAAAAGTCGCCAAACTGATTGAACGAAATGTAATTGAAGTTGCACCACTTGCTTTCATGCGTGGTAGAACACTGAATGAAGCCTTTATTATTCTTGATGAGGCACAAAATACGACAATTGAACAAATGAAGATGTTTCTTACCCGAATCGGTTTTAATTCAACAGCCGTTATTACAGGTGATATTACCCAGATCGATTTACCTGCGGGAAAACAGTCCGGTCTAAGACATGTGATCGACATACTGCAGGAAGAGAAAGGTATTAGCTTTACTTTTTTCAAATCAAAGGATGTCGTGCGGCACCCGTTGGTCGCTCGTATCCTGAATGCCTATGAAAAACATGAAGGGAAAACTGAATAAGACATGGGAGTTGTTATACAAAATGTATCTTCTGTAACAAACATTCCCGACAATAAAAAGCTGGAATCATGGGCAATGGAAGCCTTGAATGATAAAAATAAAGAAGCTGAAGTAACACTAAGAATTGTTGACGAAGAAGAAGGTAAAGCACTGAACAAAAACTGGCGCAATAAAGACTACGCAACAAATGTACTATCCTTTCCAATAGGGGAAACTTTTGAACAAGCACCGGATTTATTAGGCGACATAGTCATTTGTGCACCAGTTGTAGAAAGAGAAGCCAACGAACAGGGTAAGAAGGTCGAAGCACATTGGGCACACATGATTGTCCATGGTCTTTTGCATATACAAGGTTATGATCACGAAGTAGCAAGTGACGCCGAGAAAATGGAAGAGGAAGAAATAAAAATACTGGATCAAATTGGTTTTGCAAATCCTTATGAATCTGAACTGCAAGAATGAATAAAAACGATAAATATTTTAAGAAATGGTTAAACCGGTTTGTGAATTTTTTTACTCACGAACCTGCAGACCGTAATGCACTTATTGAAGTACTGAGAAAATCGGAACATCGTAACCTTCTCGATCCGGATGCCCTGATGATGATAGAAGGTGCCTTACACGTTTCGGAAATGCAGGTGCGTGATGTCATGATTCCACGCGTTCAAATGACTGTGATAAATGAAGATGCCGAACCGGAAGAGATCCTTTCCAGTGTAGTCGATTCTGGCCATTCACGCTTTCCGGTAATCGGTGATACAACTGATGAAATCATAGGCATCTTACTTGCCAAAGATTTATTAAATTTTTATGCAAACCCTGATGATGACTTCGACATTAAGGATTTAATGCGTCCCGCTGTTTTTATACCTGAGAGCAAAAGGTTAAACGTATTATTACGAGAGTTTCGTACCAGCCGAAATCATATGGCTATTGTTATTGATGAATACTCGGGAGTTGCCGGTTTAGTAACTATTGAGGATGTTATAGAAGAGATCGTTGGCGAAATAGAAGACGAACATGATTACGAAGAAGATGAAGAAAATATCAAGCCCCATGATAATGAGCGTTTTACAGTTAAAGCCATGACACCGGTTGTCGAGTTTAACGAATATTTTTTGTCCTCAATCGGTGAAGAAGATTGTGACACTATCGGTGGTTTAATCATAAAGGCCTTCGGCCATCTTCCTAAACGCGGCGAAACAATTGATTACAAGGGTTTTAACATAAAGGTATTACGTGCAGATAAACGCCGCGTTCATATGTTATTATTCACTCGACTGGAGTCTGAAGAACCTACAGAAATTGTAAGTAAACAAGATTAATAGTCATTAA
>JBNLAL010000061.1:0-7414 GCA_050302115.1 Gammaproteobacteria bacterium
CCGTATACGTTTTAAGAGCGCCGGCAATTGCCGCCCACAAAGCACCCGCCAAACTACCTCCCAAAAGCGCCAACGGCATATGAATAATGAAAGGCAGTCCATCAAAAGCAAAACCAATATCAGCATTTTCTGCTTTTACTTTTTCAATCAAATCCTGCAAATTTTCCGGTTGGCTGGGATCGGGATGATGATTTGGAAAATTACCATCAATATCACAATAGAGTTCGACAATATCATGGCCGATAGCACTTAATAATTGTGGTGCTAATACGCCAGCCGCACCATTACCACAATCAATAACAATCTTTAATGATGATCCTAGCGCAACCGGGATATCCTCAGAAATTCTACGAATATAGTCTGCAGCAATATCAGAATGTCTTAGATCACCCTGGCCGGTTGCATATTCACCCGCCTGGGTTCGGCTCTGGATCTCCTTGATTTCTTCGCCGCTCAAAGTATTTCCGCCCAGCACCATTTTTAGACCATTGTACTCAGCAGGATTATGGCTACCGGTAACCATCACGCCACTGCCTGTCTCAAGATGATGTGTAGCAAAATAAAGTACCGGCGTAGGCACCAAACCAATATCAATAACATCTCTACCCGTACTTCTTAAACCACTAATTAACGCATCTGATAAACCCTGACTGGAAGCACGGCCATCTCGTCCAACGACAAAACACTGTTGACCACGTTCATTTGCCATCGTACCCAACGCACGGCCTATTTCTTCAACGGCACTTTCAGTTAACGTTTCTCCAACAACGCCACGAATATCATAGGTTCGGAATATGACCGAAGCGATCTCTGCCTTTTTCGCCGGCTTTGGAATTTCAGTACCGGAAGGAGGAGTATCATCATTTTCGTTCTTTTCGGGTTTGGCCTTTGGCTTGGGTTCTGCCTTCTTTTCCGTGGGTTTTGCAATCATGGTGACATCATCACCTGCCATTCCTTTAGAAACCGGTTTCAAATTTGCAGTAATGCGTTCGCCTTTCGGTAAATTTGGAATTAATTGTTCAACCCCTGCATGTGCTCCCTCCGCAATAGCACGTACTGCGCCCTCGTACGTTAAATGCGAATCTTCATCTGAAGAAGATGAACCACCTCGTCGTTTAATAATAAAAAAGGCTCCGCCTGCACCGACAAGTATCAATAATATTATTACCGGCAATATCGGAAAGCCTGAAGTTGATGTATCAACTGGAGCTGAACTGGACCAGTAGGCAACTTCCCAACGGGTATTTTTTAATGCTGTAGTTACTGGTTCACCTACTTGTTGCGCAGCATCACCTTTTTTTTCTAACACAAGGTCTTGACCTGCAACTTGCTGCCTTAATTCAACATAACCTTGCGATAATTCCAGGTCACTTATCAGCTCACCAGTTAGCGCAATATTCAAACTTAAATGAATTAATCCGATTAGATTGTGGTCATCGTTAACAACCCGTTCCAGCATAACGATATGTTCGTTCGGTGTGCCAAACAAATGAACTTCTGTATCTATTTGGCTTCTTGTTTCAGCCTTTTTAAGCATGTCCAACGACGCATAGCTTAATGGCGGTACTGATGAATTATCGAGTTGATACGAACCCGGTTTTATATAGCGTAATTTTAAAGCCTGGTTGAAGGAGTCCTGATTTTCATTTGCCGCTTTTTGTAACGCTGCATCATCGCCTGTTTCGAATAACGATTTTGTTTGTTCATCTTTTGCTAAAGCTATAAGTTGATCGTTAATTTTTGCAAGCTTGTCCTGAAAATGATTGGCAACACTCTGGGCCATCTTGTTTTTTGCTTCAAGTTCAGCCTGCTCTGATGCTGTACTTATCTTTGAATAAAGATACCAACCGCCACCACCGACAACAAAAACAATAATCACTGCTACACCTGCAATTATCGCATTTCTTATAGTGCGTCTTTTAAAACGACGATTAGCGACTGGCCCTTCAACCATTTAAATTCTCCCCAGAATTATGAGATATGCCAGTATGGCCAAACCCTCCGGCACCTCGTTCAGTTTCTATAAATGAATCAACAAACTCAAAGCTTGCCTGTATAACTGGAACAATAATCATTTGTGCAATGCGATCACCCGGTTTTATTTGAAACGATGAATGCCCCCTGTTCCAGCAGGAAACAAAAATCTCACCTTGATAATCTGAGTCAATCAAACCTGTAAGGTTACCAAGCACAATACCATGTTTATGTCCTAAACCGGAACGCGGCAAAATCATCGCCGCATAACCATTGTCTTCTATATGAATAGCAAAACCTGCAGGAATTAATTCAGTTTCTCCCGGTGCAATTTCCAGTGCTGTTTCCAGACACGCACACAAATCCAGTCCGGCTGAACCATCTGTTGCATAATCAGGTAATGGAAATTCATTACCCAAACGTTTATCAATGAGTTTGATTTGAATTTTTTTCATTATATTTTTCTGCTACTAATTGGATCAGGTTTCTGGCAAGTTTTTCCTTGGGCGCTTCCGCTAAATGTATAAAACCCGTATTCCAATAGACCGTTAATGCATTCATGTCAGAATCAAAACCTAATCCATCCCCGACCTGATTAGCTGCGATCATATCCAGTTTTTTTGATTGCAATTTTGTTTGTGCATTGCTTTCAAGGTTCTCTGTTTCAGCAGCAAAACCAACAGTGAATGGCGCATTTGCCAGAGCGGCCACTTCTGCCAGAATATCAGGATTCTTTTTCAAAGCGAGTTCAAATGTTTCACTCGATTTTTTGATCTTTTGTTCTGCAACTGACTCAAGACAATAGTCCGCAACAGCAGCTGCAGAAATAAAAATATCGGTACTACTGATAGATTGCATTACTGCGTTATACATTTCTGCGGCAGAGGTCACATTAGTCACACTCACTCTATCTGGCATTGAAATATTTACCGGACCGGAAACCAGGGAAACCTCTGCCCCGGCTTCTTTTGCCGCCCGGGCAATAGCATACCCCATACGTCCGGAACTACGATTACTGATATAGCGGACAGGATCAATTGCTTCACGCGTGGGCCCGGCAGTAATTAACAACCTTGAACCAGTTAATAAATTTGTTTCAAAAGATTCCGCCACAGCATTTACAATTTCCTCTGGCTCCAACATACGACCCGGCCCCTGCTCACCGCAAGCCTGCTCACCGGCAGCAGGTCCGAGTATGCCAATACCGCGGTTTTTTAACTTATTAATGTTTTCCTGTGTGGCCGGATTAAGCCACATTTGCTGATTCATGGCAGGGGCAACCATAGTTGCATCATTCGTTGCCAGGCACAGCGTACTTAACAGATCTTCAGCAAATCCATTTGCATAACGGGCAACGAAATTAGCACTGGCCGGTGCAACCAGGATTAAATCTGCCCAACGGGCCAACTCAATATGTCCCATAGCAGACTCGGTTTCCAGATCCAGCAATTCCGTATGCACCGGCTTTCCGGAAAGGGCCTGAAAAGTCAGTGGCGTTACAAACTCGCAAGCGTTTCTTGTCATTACGACACGAACATCTGCACCATGTTGTTTTAGCAAACGCAGCAATACCGCAGCCTTATAAGCCGCGATGCCACCGGTAACACCAAGTAAAATTCGTTTGCCAAGCAATTGATTCATAGTTTTCTGATTTTACATTAATATTATTGTTTGTGGCGTACAGATTAAGCATGTACTCACCTACACAAAACAATAACGTAACAAGGAGTGTTGCTATGCCTATCAATACCTGGCCTGTCAATGAGCGCCCCCGCGAGAAACTCATGGAAAAAGGGCCTTCCGCACTATCAGATGCAGAAATTCTCTCGATATTTCTCCGAACGGGTCGCGAGGGCGTTTCCGCATTGGATCTTGCCCGTGAATTATTAGATAAATTCCAGGGACTAAAAGACCTTATTGACGCCGATCAAAAGGAATTTTGTCAAACCAAGGGGCTGGGCACCGTAAAATACGTACAAATACAGGCTGCAATTGAACTGGGACGGCGCTATCTACAATCCGGCCTAAAGGCAGGTGATGTTTTTTCCAATCCAGAACAAACAAGAGAGTTTCTGTCTTTAAAATTAAGGGCTTATCCCTATGAAGTGTTTGCCTGTATGTATCTGGATAACCGCCATCGCCTGCTAAGTTTTGACGAATTATTTAACGGCACCATCGATAGCGCCCAGGTGCATGCCCGGGAGGTTGTGCGTGCAGCACTCAGACATAATGCTGCAGCAGTCATCCTGTCGCATAATCACCCTTCCGGTGTAGCTGAACCCAGTCAATCCGATATTCATTTGACCCGGGAACTGAAAAAAGCCCTGGCCTTAATCGATGTACGGGTACTGGATCACATGGTTATTGGATGTGGTGAGACCATATCTTTTGCCGAACGAGGCTTATTATAATAATGAGAGCAGAAAACTTGGATCTGACCAATGATCCATGTACAATCCGCGCTCTTTTTCACCAAGTTTGACGAGAAATACCATGTCAAGAGTATGTCAAGTAACGGGCAAACGCCCCATGGTTGGGAACAATGTATCCCACGCAAATAACAAAACGAAACGTCGTTTTCTGCCTAATTTGCAGTCACGACGCTTCTGGATAGAAAGCGAAAATCGCTGGGTACGTCTGCGCGTCAGTAAAAAGGGCCTGCGTATTATCGACAAAAACGGAATCGACAGTGTTCTGGCCGATATCCGCGCCCGCGGCGAAACAGTCTGAGGTAATAGAATATGCGTGATAAAATCAAACTCGTCTCATCTGCAGAAACCGGTCATTTTTACACGACCACCAAGAACAAACGTACCATGCCGGATAAAATGGAGATCAAAAAATACGATCCCGTTGTCCGCAAACATGTGATTTACAAAGAATCCAAGATTAAATAAATTAATCTTTTTGTAGACTTAAATAAAAACCCGCTTAAAGCGGGTTTTTTTATACCTTTCAAAAAAAATAGTGATTTTTACTTCAAGACGAGGCGTGATACTTTCGAGAAGCGGAGTTTACATTGTAGTTTGTCGCTTCCCGACCCCGCATTCGAGAAAGTGGAAGCAACGAAGTATTGGAGTAAAAAGTGCATTTATTTAAGCAGGAACTGGTTCCATCGTATAAGCCCTAATCCTTCTTGAAAATTCCTGCAGCGCCTCAATCCCGGTCTCTTCCGCCTGGTGACACCATTCCTGTAAATGCTGAACCAATGACTCACGGGTTGCTGATTTTTCCTGCCAGATAGTCTGCAGACGCTGACGATATTCATAGACAACCTGCAAGGACTCAGATTGCGCCAGCATATTGTGTAATCGTTCCTGTGCATTATGATCCAGCAACGTATCAGCCCGGCTTAATAATTTACGTCCGCGTCGCAAAAGTTTTCTGCGCGTGACATTCGCTTTACGCAGTTCTTCTTTATAAACATCGCCGATCACTTCGTGGGCATAATCCGCCATAACATGCAGTCGATTAGTGATCACGGCACTGACCGTATCGTAATCAACCAGAGGTTTACTATCATTGAACTGCGGCATAGGCGCCAGTTTCTTTACCCTGGCCAGACGCAGCTTTTTAAAAACGCTTATGTATAACCAGCCTATATCAAATTCCCAGGGCTTGGCTGAAAACTTGGCCGAACTGGCAAAGGCATGATGGTTATTATGCAGTTCTTCACCGCCGATCAGGATACCGATGGGTGTAATATTGGTCGAAGCATCCGGTGATTCAAAGTTTCGATAACCACGCCAATGACCAACACCATTTATCACACCCGCTGCAAAGAAGGGAATCCAGGCCATTTGTACTGCCCAGATGGTGATCCCGATAAAACCAAACAATAAAAAATTTATCAGGATCATTAAAATAATTCCGCCGAAGGTATGTTTGCTATAAACATTCCTTTCTATCCAGTCATCCGGTGTTTCGTGCCCGTACTGTTCAAGTGTTTCGGGCTTGTTCGTTTCAACACGATACAACTCTGCGCCTTCCCATAACACTTTATTTATCCCGAAAATCATTGGACTATGCGGATCGTCCCTGGTCTCTACCTTGGCATGATGCTTACGGTGTACAGCAACCCATTCCTTGGTGCCCATTCCGGTAGTCAGCCACAACCAGAAACGGAAAAAATGACTCACCATCGGGTGAAACTCCAGTGCACGGTGTGCCTGACAACGATGTAAATAAAGCGTCACTGCTGCAATAGTGACGTGTGTAAAACCCAGTGTTACCAGGACATAACCCCACCAGGGTAATTCAATTAGACCATTAAACATTTTTTAACCTCTACTATGTGGAAACTTACTCATAACTGATTACTGCACTTGCTACGTTTTGAGAAAATTTCCCGTTTATTCAATTTTCAATCTTCTGTAATAATAGATGACCAGCATTATTTTTTTCGGCGACCCATCCGGGGGCGACCCAAACCGTTGATTCAGTATCGCAAATCGTAATTTCACCAGCCAATACACTTCCCGGCGGCATATCCTTTCGAAACACAATGTTGCCCACTTGTTCCTTTTTGTACTCTCTAGCAGATTCTATTCCATCAGCCAGGGTAAACTCATTTTGCAACCGGGTGCCTACTCTGACATTCACCAGCTCTACCGGAGTGTGTAGCCTGTGCCCATATCGATCCTGATGCAAGTTCTGAAAAATATTTTCACAATCCTGAACATTACTCCAGCTCACTTCCAGGGTATGGGCCTGCCCCCGGTAACAGAGATCCAGGCTGGCAGCGACGACAATGTCATCTGCGTCATGTCCTTCCTGTAATAATGCCGCTATACCCTGGTCTGCCAATTGTTGAATTGATTCTTCTACAAATTCGTTACTGACTTCTGTGAGTAAATGCCCAACCGTTTGCGATAATTGACGTCCAGGTTCAGCCACTAACATGCCTAAAGCCGATAATACACCAGCACGATCAGGCACAATCGCCCGTTTCATGCTCAATTGCTCGGCCAATTCACAAACATGCAACCCACCTGCACCACCAAACGCCATTAAAGTAAAATCACGAGGGTCGATACCACGCTCAACGCTAATCACCCGCAGTGCTTGTGTCATATGCTCATTAGCAATACGAATAATGCCTTTTGCAGTGTCATAAATAGAATCCAGACCCAGTTGATCGGTGAGCTGGGACATGGCTTCTTCTGCACGATCAAAATCGATGGACAGAGAATCACCAAATTTTATTTCCCTTGGTATTCTTCCCAAAATCAGGTTGGCATCAGTGACAGTGGCGTTTGTTCCGCCTTGTCCATAGCAAACAGGTCCTGGTGAAGCACCGGCAGATTGTGGACCGACTTGCAATAAACCGCCTTCATCGACATAGGCAATCGAGCCGCCACCCGCACCAATAGTATGAATATTAACCATAGGGACACCGACCGGGTAACCCGCGATTTGACCTTTACCCGTTAATTCAATT
>JBNLAL010000062.1:0-7354 GCA_050302115.1 Gammaproteobacteria bacterium
ATACTGATGTCCCTGATGAGAAGAATGTTGAGAAACATTGGCATCAGTTAAACTTAATCCCTGCTGCATAAACATTTCCTTCAATCTGGGGAATGCTTCTTCAATAGCATCGCGTACTGCAGTATGTCCCGATACAAAATGTACACTGGCCTGGTCATTGTTTACATTGACACGGACTTCTATCGGGCCAAGTTCAGGCGGGTTCAAATGTATATGAGCTGACTGCATCTTGTCGTTAACCATCATTAATAAACGATCGCCAACTGCCTGTCCCCAACCTGGCTGGTTAACAGGAATATCTACCTGACGTAACATCACTCCTGCACGCTCCTGGATCAATCCCGTTTGTTGCATCTGATTGGTAACAGGATTGATTGAATTCTGTGACCGTTCAACAGAGGAATAATGTTCCAGCAGTTTGGACACATCTTGCGTATGTTTATCAGAAAGATTATCAACAGCTGTTTGCAACCCAATATTTAGTTTAAACAGTTTATCAACCTGATCTTCCAGATTTTCAGTGACGCTATCTATTGCCTGTTCCAGACCGGGGTTATTTTTTATATGGGCTTGTAATTTTTCAGACCAATCCATTGCATTTAATAATGATTTCTTATTGGAAGAGTCGTTCAGTTCAATTTCGGCGCTTATATCACTGTTACTGATATCATTGTTGAGTTTTGATTTTGATTCCGTTTGCATGGACACATTCAAGAGAGAACTTACTGCCGGATTACTTGCCACTAGTTCCTGTTGTCGTTGTTTTTGCAATCCTTTCGTCAGGACGAGCAATTGTTGTGGCGTAAACTCAGTGGCGTCTGATAATTCCGCTAAAAACTGTTCTGATACAGGAAGGCCGGAAAGTTTGGCAATATCAACCAATTGTTCTCCACTAAGACCTTCAAGAACGGCAAGATCAAGCGGCTGAAAGTTGCCGTCTTTTGCCATCATTTCTTGCCATGCCAGGGTAAAACTATCGGAAAACCCTTCTCCCGGAAGGAGTTCCGAGACTTCTCCGTGAGCCGATAAAGCATTGAAATCAATACTGTTTTTACCGCCTGGCAAGCCAAATGTCAGAGCTGGGTTCAATTGCTATTCCTGTTAAAACTATTCATCTTGCACTAGAAAGTGCAAGCGCTATGCCAGCTATCTAGTTGCTACCAACATTACGTTGGCTGATTTCGTCCATAGTGTGCTGTTCACGTAATTCAAAGAGTTGTCTCTCGGCATTTCTAAAACGCTCGAAGATGTTATTCATGGTGTCCAGTTGTTGTTTTTGTTTAAGCCACTTGTCTCTCTCGTTCATGTTCATTTTTTCCTGAACATTGATCTGTTCTTTCAACATACGGATGCCTTCATCAATCTGAACAATAAATGCCTGTTGTTCACGCATAGTTTTTATTGACTGCCTTTGTCCATTTGGTTTCATCAGAACCAGGTACTCTTCACGATAGCTTTGCAGTTGCACTAATTGATTTTTGTAATCATTTAAAACTTTTTGTGCAGCCACAAACTCACGTGCAGCTCTTCGCTCTTTGTTCTCCGATAGTCTTACAATAGTTTTTATTCTTTTTGAACGCGTCATTCTCTATTTTCCATCATTACGTTTTCGGGAATACATGCTTCTTTTAATTGTTTTAGTTGTTGCATGGATTCAGCGTAACTGACTTTTTCATCCATATCCTGACTGATGAATTTCAAAAAATTTGGTTGCATATTTATAGCCAGGTCCAGTTGTTCGTCTGTCCCGGGTTGATATGCGCCCACGCTGATCAAGTCCTTATTTTGCTGATACGCCGAATTCAACTGTCTGATAAACAATGTATCCTTTTGATGTTGTTTATCTGTGATCAAATTCATTACACGGCTAATTGAGAGTTCAACATCAATTGCAGGATAAATACCAGACTCGGCAATTTTTTTTGATAACACAATATGACCATCCAGAATGGCACGGGCAGAATCAGCAATGGGATCATTCTCAGCATCGACTTCAGTTAACACTGTATATATAGCTGTGATAGAGCCCTTCCCTTCAGCACCATTACCTGCACGTTCAACCAAATGCGGTAAACGTGCGAAAACTGATGGTGGATAACCACGTGTCGCTGGTGGTTCACCGATTGTTAAAGCAATTTCTCTTTGCGCCTGGGCAAAACGTGTTAATGAATCCATTAATAACAGGACATGCTTACCCTGATCACGAAAATACTCGGCAATACTTGTTGCAAGCAAAGCACCATGCAAACGCATTAATGGTGGATCGTCAGCTGGCGAAGCAATAACAACAGAACGGGATAAACCCGCTTTACCCAGACTTTGTTCAATAAACTCCTTAACTTCACGACCGCGTTCACCAATTAAACCTACCACGATAACATCTGCCTCGGTAAACCTGGCCATCATACCTAACAATACACTCTTACCAACACCGCTACTGGCAAATAAGCCCATACGTTGTCCGCGACCGATAGTAAAAAAACTGTTTATGGTTCGTATTCCTACATCCATAGGTTTTGTAATCTTTGATCGTTCCAATGGATTTATAGGAACACCATTCAAAGGTACTTTATCCCTGGTTTTTATTTTTGGACCACCATCAAGAGGTTGCCCTGCCCCATTAATAATCCTGCCCAGAAGATCAGGACCCACACCGACATCACCAGCACGTCCCAATGGGATAACCCGTGCATTTGGTGATAAGCCATGAGGTTGACCTGTAGGCATTAGAAAAAGATTATCGCCGGAAAAACCAACTACTTCAGAATCGATCAATGTTTGATCTGTATTTGAAATGATTCGACAATAATCACCAATAGCCGCACGACAACCTGCCGCTTCAAGTGTTAAACCAACCATACGAATTAATCTGCCTTGCACAGCCATGGGAACAGGCTTTCGATTCTTTTCGATTAACTGATTAATTCTTTGTCGCCATTCCGGTCGACGATCAGGTTCCGGATTCATCATCACCTCGACGTTCGTCACCTAACATGTTCGCAGCAATAGCTGATAACCTGGATTCTATGGTGGCATCTATAAACGAGGATTCTGTTTCAACACGGCAATCACCCCGGGTTAATAACAGATCCTCTTCGAGTCGCCATGTTCTGTCATCTTCACCCAATGACAAGGCACTGCGAACCAATTGCATATCTTCCGGGTGTAGATAAATAGTCGGGTTTCTTGCCGAGATGGGTAGAGCACGAACTGCTTCTCTGACAACCGCAACAATCTCACCTGGTTCGATTTTGATTTCACGTCTGACCAGTTGCCGGGCTATGGCAAGTGTTAGTGTGGCAATACTTTGTTCCAATTCATCATCAAGTTGCTCAACAGGATTTGCCAGAGAATTAAATAATGCAGTTAATTGATTGAATAGTTGTCTTGATTCTTCCTCAGCCTCTGCACGACCTTCTTTGTAACCCTGCGAACGTCCTTCATTACGCCCCATATTGAAACCTTCATCATATGCTGCTTTATGTAAGGTTTGCATTTCGTTTGCAGTAGGTGGTTGTATACCGTCATCATGCGTTGATGCAATTCTTCCCTGTACCATGGGTTCTTGCCATTCTACATACTCAGTTGCTTCATTAGCTGTAAGAATGCGTTTGGGAGAATTCATAATTTATTATTCTTAAATTTATTTAGTAAAATGATTTAAATCATTTCCTCATCAGCACTTCCACCTAATGAGATCTGCCCTTCATCGGCCAGACGACGGGCAATGGTCAAAATTTCTTTTTGTGCAGCTTCAACTTCACTGAGTTTTACCGGACCTTTTGCTTCCAGGTCATCTTTTAACATTTCAGCAGCACGTTTTGACATGTTGTTATAAATTTTTTCTTTCAGTTCGTCATCCGCGGCTTTCATTGCCAGCAATAACGTATCTGTTGAAACTTCCCTTAGTATAGTTTGCATGGAACGATCATCTATACCTAACAGGTTTTCAAAAATAAACATCAGATCCTGAATTTCCTGTCCAAGATCTTCGTCAACTTCCTTAATTTTTTCCATAATTCCAGCTTCAGTCGTCGAATCAATAAAATTAAGAATATCCGCAGCGGCCTTTACACCGCCAATAGTTGACGAATGCACATTATTGCCACCTTTTAATTGTCGTTCGAGTGTCTCATTTAATTCCTTCATTGCTGCAGGCTGAACACTTTCCAATGTAGCGATACGTAGTAAAAGATCGGAACGCACTTTTTCAGGAAATAGGGTTAAGACCTCAGCCGACATATCACTTTCAAGATAGGAAAGGATGATTGCTATAATTTGTGGATGCTCATTAGCGATCAGTTCTGCTACTGATTTCGGGTTCATCCATTTTAATGCTTCAAGTCCCTGGGAATTTCCGCCCAAAAGAATTCTGTCTATAACACTGGCTGCCTTGTCTTCGCCCAGGGCGCTATAAAGTACATTACGAACATAATCATCAACACCAACACCCAATGCGGTTTGTTGATTGACCGTATTCATGAACTCGCCAATAACATTATTCACCATCTCCTTGGTCAAATCCCGTACTGTCGTCATGGCCACACCAATACGTTGTACTTCTTTCGGCCCCATATGCTTTAAAACTTCCGCGGCCGATTCTTCACCGATCGTCATCAGTAATATTGCCGCTTTTTGTGTTGGGTCAAGATTATTATTTTGCTTTGCTATAGCCATTACTCATCACCTACCCAGTTACGCACAACCTGTGCTGCCAGTTTCGGATCGGTATTCACCATTTCCTTTACATTGTGTATGGATTTATCATATTCAGGTGCTGCTTCAAGCTGTTTCATCTCTTTAATGTCCGGATTCTCATCCGCTGTTAACTGACCTGCGGGGCCGCCTGCATTGGCCAATGCGGCCTGGTGTATCGTCGTAATTTCCTTACTCATCATATTCTTTATAGAAGGTTTCAGAATACCGAAGACAAGAAACAGGACAAACAGACCACCTAAAACCTGTTTACCCACATCCCAGACCCAAGGTTGTTGCCAAATAGGAGTTTCCGGTAAAGGTTCTATCTTTTCGGGAGTACTAAATTCTGCATTCATTACATTTACTGTGTCTCCACGAAGAGCATTAAAACCAATTGCCTCTTTTACAAGAGTTGTAATCCGATTTAATTCTTCAGGAGAATGTTCGACCTTAATCACCTCACCTTTATCATTAATGATTTTTTTATGATCAATCAGAACTGCAACAGATAAACGTACCAGTGAGCCTACAGGTGATCGGGTATGGCTGATAGTTTTATCCAGTTCATAATTACGTGTAGATCGTTTTTGCATACTGCCACTTGCGCCACCCGTGGCGTCACCATTTTTGGAGTCTTCTCCATCAACGACTTCAGGTGCATTAGCTTTTAAAGACGGTTGATTGGACAGAGCTCCGGGTACACCGCCAGCACTACTTGAAGATCTGGAATCTTCTTCCACACGTTCACTTCTTAATGCGGGCGCATCAGGATTATAGGATTCACGAGTTTGTTCTGTTTTTGTAAAGTCAAGATCCGCAGTTACCTGGGCCTTTATTCCGTCCTGACCAACCAGTGGTATTAATATATTTTCTATACGTTTTGTATACGAATTTTCTACTTCTGTCGTATATTGAAATTGTGTTGCCGTCATTGCCAGTTCAGCTGATGACTGACTGTTAGTCATTAGTCTTCCATACTGATCTATGATACTGACATTAGAAACATCGAGTCCTGGGACACTTGACGACACAAGATTAGCAATGGCTGCAACCTGTCCAGTCTCCAGTTTATGTCCGGGATATAATTCAAGTAACACTGAAGCGCTGGCTGACTGCTGATTTCTTAAAAAAACGCTTTGTTTAGGTAATGCAAGATGTACTCTTGCAGCCCTTACCGCACTAACTTGAGAGATCGACTTGGCCAGTTCACTTTCCAGAGCATGTTGGTAACGTGCCTTTTCAATGAATTGGCTGGTACCCAGTTTTTGCTCTTCATTTAAAATACCAAAACCACTGTTGGCACTTTTTGGCAAACCTTCAGAAGCAAGCTTCATACGGGCTTCGTGCACTTTGGAAGAAGGAACCATGACAGCACCCGAGTTTTCATCAATATGATACTCAATATTCGCTTTCTGCAGTGACTCAATGACACTGGAAGCATCCTGATCAGATAAACTGCCATACAGTAAACTGTAATTCGGTGTTTGTGACCAAAGTACAACATAAACCCCAACCGCAACACTGGCGGCTATTGCAAATAAAAATGCAATTTGCCGAAAAAATAATGTTCGTTTTACATCCGCCGGAATGACTACTGCTTCACTTGCCATCGTTTATCCCACCAATAATTAAACTTGCATATTCATTATTTCCTGATAGGCATTGATCAGTTTATTTCTAACCTGTGTCATTGCCTGAAAGGATAATGAAGCCTTTTGTAAATTGATCATGACATCCGTTACATCCACATCGGGATTACCCAGTTCAAACTGTTTGCTTAATTCTCCTGCCTGTTTTTGTGTTTCATTTACGCTATTAACTGCATTTTTAAACATGCTGCTAAAATCAGGATTGCTACCATTTGTTTTTGCAGTTTCATTTATATTGCTGGCCTTATCGGCCATTGCACGCATTTGAACAAGTAATTGATCCATATTTATCTCATTCATTATCTTTCACCTTTTATTTAAAACTATTAGTTAGCAGGAATTGCGATACCACGTTCGCGCATACGGGCCAGTTTGTAACGTAATGTACGTGGACTAATACCCAGTTTTTCAGCAGCGTTTTTTCTGCTGCCCATAGATTCTCTTAATGCCTCAATAATCATATTCTGTTCACGAACTTTTAAATCATCGCCAAGCGTACTGTCATTATCAGAAGCTATATCATTTGTTTCTTCATAAGTTGTTTGACTTTCTATTGAGCTATGACTTTCAAACTGAATATCATTTTCAGTTACCATTCCGTTCATCTGTAAAATCAGTGCCCTTTGCATTACATTATCAAGCTCTCTGACGTTACCGGGCCATGAATAACGTAATAATGTGTCACCGGCTGCTTCACTCAATTCAGGACAGGGAACACTGTTTCCGGAAGCGGTACGTGCCAGTAAAAAGTTTGCTATGGGGACTATATCTTCCTTACGTTCACGTAAAGCCGGCATGTTAATGGGAAAAACATTTAACCGGTAAAACAGGTCTTCCCGGAAATTGCCAGCACTGACTTCCTTACGCATGTTCCGATTTGAAGTAGCGATTACCCTGACATTCAGATCAATAGAGTTTTGATCTCCCAAACGTTCTACTACCTTCTCCTGTAATACACGTAATAATTTTGCCTGCAATGGCAAACTCATCTCGGAAATTTCATCAAG
>JBNLAL010000063.1:0-7323 GCA_050302115.1 Gammaproteobacteria bacterium
AAAAATTGCTGCTTCTGACTGTTTCTTCACAATATCGGCAGCAAATGTTAAACCGAGCAACCAAATTAAAAATGTTACAGGTTTTTGTGCAGCTTCAAATAAAGCATGATCCCAACTGGTCCAACTTCTTCTTAGCCTGTTTATTAACTTTGCGATAATTTTCTTTTGTGTCCAGTTAATAAATGCTGTTAAAAAGACAACAATAAAAACCTGGACAATCCAGTTTTCCTGCTTTAGATATGATTCCAAAAATTGTGTTACATCTGAAAAATTCATTAATAAATCCCGTTATTCATTTTTTAATAAACAGATTTTACCTGATAGCCTTTCTTCTCCAGTAAAGCAAGGACACCTTCCTCACCGGTCAAATGCATTGCTCCTATAGCAATAAAGGATTTGCCTTTTTTTAACATCGGTTGCATGCGTTCCACCATAGCACTGTTTCGATCGTTAATTAACCGATGCATTAATTTTTCATAGACAGGGTCATCCACTATTGAATAACGCTGTGCATAATTATATAAACCTCCAATATCACGTTTTAGATACAGGGATTTCATCATAGCAAAATCTTTTTCAACAATGTCATAATGACAAACTGTATCTGTAAGCAATTTCACCTGTTCATTCAGAGTTAAACTATTAAATATGTCACCTTGTTCTTTTAATGATTCCAGCCCGGCAACATCTGCCCCGTTTTGTTGTGCCAATGACAACAGGACCAAATCAAGGGGTTGTCCCCGATCGGGAGGATAGTTCATTAGTAGAAATGCTGCCCAGGGCTTCATAACAGAGACGGCCTCAGGTCCGAGTTGATAAGCAGCCAGAATTTCTTTCGTTCTATCATAGATAGGTTGATCAACCAGTTCCGATAAATTCTGGCCATCATTAAAAAACATCATGCTTGATAACAGCATCATTTGTTCAGCATCTGGTAATGCCTCCATAACAAACTGGTCAGAGGCTTGTAATGCCATGTCCACTGGACTGGGTAATGTTGTTATCGCTACATCGGATACATGAATGGTCCCGAAAACATAACTGGCAGCATGATTATCCTTACTGACCTTCCACAACAGTCCTTCACTGTGTTT
The DNA here is from genome assembly GCA_050302115.1 of Gammaproteobacteria bacterium. Lineage (GTDB taxonomy): Bacteria > Pseudomonadota > Gammaproteobacteria > Eutrophobiales > Eutrophobiaceae > JBNLAL01. The sequence continues at coordinate 1,095 of JBNLAL010000063.1, forward strand.
TACATTATCATTAACGACATTGTTTTCAGTAAGTGGTTCACAATCACTTGAGATTAATTCTTTCGCCTGTATCTGAAAGGACAGAAAACAAAAATATAATAAAAGTGTTATGTAATTAATAAATTTCATCATCACCAAAATTCAACTCCGGCTCCTTCTCAATATTTGCGATTGTTGCTGAACATTCTTTCCATTGATCACTTTGCTTTAATTCACTTAATGTTTTCCCGAACAATCCATGCATACGGATCAAACGTGCATGCGATTCAATATTACTAACGATATTGGCCTTATCTAATATCTCTATTGCTCCCTCCTGATTATTACAGGCCAAAACCATGTCACACCCGGCACTCAGTGCCGCTTCAGCACGTTCCGGATATCCACCAATCACCTCCGCACCAGCCATACTCAGATCATCGCTAAATATGGTTCCCTGAAATTCGAGTTGTTTACGCAGGATTTGTTTCAACCAGATAGGAGAAAAACCGGACGGCAGTTTATCTACTTTCGAATAAATGACATGCGCTGGCATTAGACCGGGTAACCCAGCATGTATCATTCGTTCAAAAGGAACGAGATCATGCATTTGTATATCAACATAATCACGATGGTCATATGGAATATCTACATGTGAATCTTCAGCCACAGAACCATGTCCAGGAAAGTGTTTACCAACAGCCACCATGCCAGCCTGTTTCATACCGCGCATATAAGCACGTGCCAGGCGCGCCACTTCATCCGGGTTTTCACTGAATGCCCTGTCACCAATAACCTGACTTACCTTCCCGCCGACATCCAATACTGGAGCAAAACTTAAATCGACACCCACTGCTAATAATTCCGCCGCCATTAACCAACCCGCCTGTTCCGCAACCATTTGAGTTTGTTGTGCTGAACCACAGCTGCCTATCAACGCACAGGCCGGCAATGCACTAAATCCTTTTCGAAAACGTTGCACTCGTCCGCCTTCATGATCAACGGCAATTAAAAGATGCGGCTGTCTTAATTCATGAATTGACCTTGTTAATGCTGCAATCTGTCCGGGTGATTCGTAATTACGACTGAATAAAATGACACCACCGACATGCGGATGCATTAATATCTCGCGCTCATCGGCCTCAAGTTCGAAACCGCGCAGATCACACATGATGGGGCCTAATGACATTTTCTTTGGCATTTATATTTTTTCCATCGTATTTTCTTTTATATCCAGCCTGTCCCTTAAATAATCGCCTAACAGATTAATACATAAAACCAGGGACAGGATAGCAAAACCGGGAGCAAGTACCATATGTGGTGCGACCAACATATAACCTGTACCGTCACGAATCATACTTCCCCAGGAGGCCGCAGGTGGCTGCACACCCAATCCTAAAAAAGACAAACCCGCTTCAGCAATCACCACACCAGCAAAGGAGAAAGTCGCCTCGATAATCAGGGGCGCCATGATTAATGGCAATATGTGTTTAATCGGAATCAAATAACTTAATGTCCCCAGTGCACGTGCCGCATCGACATGATCACGATGCTTCATACTTAGTGTTTGCACTCTGGCTAATCGTGCAAACCCGACCCAACTGACTATCGATAAGGCAATTACCGCATTCATTAAGCCGGGACCCAACAAACCTGCTAAAGCAATTGCTAACAGGATACCGGGAAAGGCAATAAACAAATCGATAATCATGATCAAACACTTATCCCAAATACCACCAAACCAGGCCCCCATCATGCCTAATAACGTACCTATGACAAATGAAATTGAAACAACAATGATGGCAACACTTAATGAGGTACGTGCTCCCATGATCAAACGAGCAGCAATTGAACGACCCAGATCATCATATCCAAACCATTGTTGCCAATCGGGAGTCATTAATATCTTTTCCAATGCAATCTGATCAGGATGCAGGGGTAAAATTGGACTTAGTAATGCCAATGCGGTCCAAAGACATAAAATAATAAATGGAATACGATACGTCATATTCATGAATCCAGTTTCACTCGAGGATCCAGCATTACGTATATATAGTCAGTTAACAAATTCACCAATACATAAGTAAAACTGATCAACAACACACAGGCCTGGACAACCGGGTAATCACGTTTCTGAATCGATTCGATCAGTAACTGCCCTATCCCGGGCCAGGAAAAGATTGTTTCAGTAATTACAGCACCGGCCAGCAAAGCACCAAGTTGCATACCAATGATCGTAATAACCGGTAACGATGCATTACGTAAAGCATGCACCGCCAATATACGTGATTCTGTTAAACCACGTGCACGTGCTGCACGAATGAAATCTTCTTTTAATACTTCCAACATTGACGCACGAATCATGCGTGAAAGAATTGCCGCTAACGCAGTACCCAATGTTAATGAAGGTAAAATTAACGACGCAAAACCCTCCTTGCCACTAACGGGTAACCAACCCAACCACAGCGCAAATATCAGGATCAAGATAGGTCCCATAACAAAGTTGGGAATTGAGACACCCAGCATTGAAGACATCATGGCTAGTCGATCCCAGCCAGAATCTTTTTTTACCGCAGCCAAAATACCGAGAGGAAAAGCGATTACTATTGCAATCAACAAACTGGCAACACTTAATATCGCTGTAGCAGGAAACCTGTCGATAATTAATTGCGCGACAGGCTGTTTGGAATGCAATGATTGTCCTAAATCAAATTGCACTATGCCTGCTAAATAATTCCACCATTGCTGCAGTAAAGGTAAATCCAGGCCCAGGGCATGACGTAAGGCTTCACGATCAGCAGGGCGTGCCGTTTCACCCAACATGACCTCAACTGGATCACCGGGCACAATATGAATTAACAAGAACACAAGTGAAGCAATGCCGAACAGAACGAAAACAGCACTCAACAAGCGTTTGATTAGATAATTTAGAATCACTTTACTATTTATTGAAAATTTTATTCCGGACCTGGTTCATATAATGCCTGATTACGGGCTACAATGATCATATCAGTAAAGGATAAACTGACGACCATTAAGGATAAAAAATGTACAAATTTGATAATAATGAAGAAGGAGAGGCAGAAGAAGCCGAAACAGCTATGAGTTCATTAAACGAAGCCATTCAGGATGTAATGAATATTATCGTCAGACTATGTGGATTGATTCTTCTATTTATTGGTCTCTGGATTGCCATTCAGGTCTTTAATGAGGCACTTAATTTATATAAAAATCCGGCCAATATAGAACGTGTTGCTACTGCGATTGAAGCTGGCTCCAATATCGATAAAAGCATTGCCCCCATTCGTGACAGTATATTAGGTGAAGACGAGACAGTAGATGGAGAAGTGGTTGAACAAAAACCGGCACCTGTTACCAATGATGGCATTCGTATTTCCTACTTTGTCGCCTGGATAGTCGATTTATTACTTCTATTACTCCTTGCCCGTATCTCCATCATGGCTATCAAAACCGGTGGGGAGCTGGCACTCTATGACACGCAGATAAAAAAGTTTGCAAAACAAATCATAAAAGCAAATAAAGAATAATAAATCTGGAGTAATCCTGATGGCAGGTTCAGAACATAGCACAGCAAAAGCGATTCTCTATGCCTTTATGGCCAATCTCGGTATTGCCATTGCAAAATCAGGAGCGGCTATATATACCGGTTCCGGCAGTATGCTGGCTGAAGCGATCCATTCGTTTGCTGATTGTGGTAATCAAATCCTGTTGTTTATTGGTTTAAAACAATCGGAAAAACCCGCAGATGAAAAACATCCTTTGGGCTATGGAAAGGTCACTTATTTCTGGAGTTTTATTGTTGCCATTATGTTATTCAGCATGGGTGGTTTATTTTCTATTTATGAAGGCTGGCACAAGTTACATGCACATGAAGAACTCAAACAGGTATGGATTGCCTTACTCGTGCTGGGTTTAGGCATTGTGCTGGAAGGGTTCAGCCTGTTGGGTGCGTTGAAGGAAATTAAAAACATCAGAAAGGAAAGATCTTTCTGGAAATGGTTTAAAAATACACGCAATGCGGAACTGGTTGTTATTCTTGGTGAAGACTCGGCCGCAATACTCGGCCTGGTCCTGGCCTTTGTCTTTGTCGCCATAGCGGGCGTTACCGGAAACTCGATCTATGATGCTATTGGATCGATCTGTATCGGTATTATCTTGTTGTTTATTTCCGTTTTTATTGGCTGGCGAATTAAATCTCTCATTGTTGGACGTTCAGCCGATCCAGAGTTAAGAGAACTGATTGATGAGATAATCAATAAAGATGATCACATTGACGTGTTACTCAATTCTATAACCATGCAATTTGGTCCTGACATTCTACTTGCCACCAAAGTAAAAATGCGAGCCGGGCTGAGTGTAGAAGAAACGGTTAAACAAATTAACGAGCTTGAAGTCGAGATCAAGAAACACGTCCCCAAGGTCAAATGGTGTTTTATCGAACCGGATGTTAAGGCATAACAATATAGCTTTAGTCATTTACCAAAACAGCTGCACCCTGAAACTGCCCACTGCGCAACTGGTTCAAGGCATCGTTGGCTTTTTCCAATGGAAAAGCATGGACTTCAGTATTGATAGACAGTTGATCGATTAAGGCTAAAAATTCTTCACCATCCTTGCGCGTCAGGTTGGCAACGGACTTAATACTACGTTCACCCCAAAGTATATTGTATGGAAATGATGGTATATCACTCATATGAATACCGGCACAAACCACAATGCCACCTTTAACCAGCGACTTCAAAGCTAATGGAACCAATTCTCCGACTGGGGCATAGATTATTGCCGCATCCAGTTTTACCGGTGGATCTTGATCAGAATCACCCGCCCATTCTGCACCAAGCTTTACGGCAAACTCCTGTGCATCTTTATCACCCTGGCGGGTAAAGGCATAAACTTCGCGTCCTTCATGAATAGCAACCTGGGCAATGATATGGGCTGCAGCACCAAAACCGTAGATACCGATTCGTTTTGCATCGCCGGTCATTTTATAGGAACGGTAACCAATCAAACCGGCACAGAGTAATGGTGCAACTTCAATATCAGACATGTTGTTGTTCAAAGGAAAGACAAAATGTTGATGGGCAACAGTGTACTCCGAATAACCACCATCAATCTCATAACCGGTAAAACTTGCCTTATCACACAGGTTTTCATTTCCTGAAAGACAGTAACGACACTCACCACAGGTATAACCTAACCAGGGCACACCCACACGGTCCCCCTTACTCAATCCGGTTACATTCTTCCCACATTCAACAATGTAACCAACAATTTCATGCCCGGGGATAAGAGGCAGCTTCGGCTCGGTCAGGTCGCCGTCACAAACATGCAGGTCCGTACGGCACACAGCGCAGGTAGAGATTTTTATTAAAACTTCATCGGAACCACATTCTGGTATGGGACATTCTTCCAGAACCAGCGGCTGTCCTTGCCGATGTAGTCGCATTGCTTTCATCTATTACAAACCTTTAAAATTTTTGAGATACTTTTTTTTCGGCTATAGTTATATATACAAATTTTAACTCCCGGACAATTTATATACAGGTAATATTATGGATTCAAAAAACAATTCTGCTGAAAAAAGAGACAATTGCCGCATACAGGCCATGATCGATGTCTCAACCTATATCGATAACAAAAAACTGGATACCTATATGCATAACTTGTCCTGTAGCGGGATTATGATTGTCGATCATCCGGATTGCTGTTATGAACCGGACCGGGAATGTAAAATTACCATCCCTGTCAGTGATGAAAAATCGCTGGAACTCAATGCCAAAGTTGTCTGGAAAAAAGACGGACTGGTCGGACTCACATTTGCCAACATGGACGAAAAAACAATATCTAATCTTAATCAACTTATTCTCAGACAAGTCAGCAAACCTGTCTCTAAATAACGCCAATTAGATTATTTGCTTTTTCTTATTTAATCCAACACTCTATATATTGTTTTTGCGTTTTTTTTAAACAAAAACCTGCATTACTTTGTTTTTATTCGTAATGCAAAAATAATCGTTTTTGTGCAGTGCGATTTTTGATCTTCTTGTAATTGTATGTTCTATACTGAACAAACTTTCTGAGAATTATAATAAAAAAACGGATTTTTCTGGTTTGTATAATTATAGAAACAGGAGGTTGGTGGCATGCTTGAGAGACGTAGTATCTCGCCCCAAACGATAGACAGACGTAATAAAAACCGGGTTTATTCTGAATTTAAAGTGATAGTTCT
>JBNLAL010000064.1:0-7297 GCA_050302115.1 Gammaproteobacteria bacterium
CGGCCGTCTGGTGTAATTAAAGCATCGTAAGGTTGTATTCCCACATTTTTAAATTTCGTAATAACAGGTTGTTTTGGGTTATGGATATCTGCAATCCAGATTTCCCCGGCATCATAAAGACTGAAGACAAATTTCTGATCTGGCGCATCAACCAAACCAACCACCTTGGATTGTTTTATCCCGTCAGGTGTTTCATATTCTGCAGGGATATCTGCAACTAACGTAAGAGTGTCAGTATCAAAGATGCGTACACCACCGGGTTCATAATTAGAAACAGCAACCAATTTTCCATCCTGTGAAATAGCACCGCCGATACTGTTGCCGGCCTGAATGATTCGTTTGCTGATATTGGCAGAGAGGAGATCAATCTTGGTAAGGCCGCCGTCGCGACCAAAGATAAATGCAAAACGTTCATCACGTGAAAAAACAGCAGAGGCATGAGATAGATCACCCAGTCCTTTAATACTGCCCAGGTCACTATGTTGACTGGTGTTAACCAGTTTGATCTGTCCTGATGCTCGTTCAATAATGATGCCGAGATCGCCAGTTCCTTTTATTTCCGCATTAACATGGCCAAAAGCAAATAGAAATAAAAGGTAAAACAGTTTATTCATCAGGTAATCCTGTTTTGAGTTGTTCAACAATCAATGAGACTTCCTGTTTGCTCAGTATTTTATTCCAGGGAGGCATGGGTGTACCGTCAATGCCATTCATGATTATCGTGTACAAGGCGTCAGGTGTCTTATTCTTTAAAGCATCACTCGTCAGGGAAGGTCCGAGACCGCCTTTCAGGGTATAACCATGACATGCTCCGCAGTCATGTCGAATCATGTGATTTAACCTGTTTTTTTGTTCTTGTTGTGACTCTGCCTTTACAGTCAGTGATACACATAAACAAAACAGGCCTGTTATCAATAAATTCTGTCCGGATAACAGGCCTGCTTGAGTCATTATGTTTTGAAATTAATAAACATCATGTTGTGTATTGTAGACATTAAACTTGCCTGTTGGTGTCACCAATCGATCATCCTTAATGACTTTCTTGAGCTTGCGGGTTTTATCATCTACAACAACGATGGCTGATTTCTGTTCCTTGCCATTCCAGACAGAGAACCAGACTTCGTTACCAGCATGATTATATTCCGGTTGCACAACTCGTTTGGGACCTTCACCGAGTTCTGCCCATTCCGCAACGGGGATCACTTCGAAACCTTTATCCAGATTATTAGTGTCAAACACAGCGACACTTTGACTGATCTTTGTATCCGGATTCAATGCGGTATCAACCCACAGGTTGCTGGAATTCGGGTGAGTTTTTATAAATAGTGAACCACCCCCTTGTCCTTTAAGGCTTCTAACCACTTTCCATGCATTGTCTTTATGATTAACCGGGTCAGTCCCGATAACAGCAATGCTGGCATCGCCTAAATGGCTTGTCGCCCAGACGGGACCAAATTCCTTATCTACAAAATTGGCACCACGTCCAGGATGAGGAATTTTACCGACTTCAACCAGTGCAGTAAGTTTATCTTCCTTGGAGTCAACTACAGCAATCTTGTTGGATTTGTTTGCAGCCGTTAGAAAGTATCGTTCTGTTGAATCCCAACCACCATCATGTAGGAATCGGGCCGCATCAATAGTGGTGATTTTCAGGTTTTCAAGGTCTTCATAATTTACCATTAACACCTTGCCAGTTTCTTTAACATTAACGATAAATTCTGGATGTTGGTGTGAAGCCACAATGGCCGCGACCCTGGGTTCGGGATGATACTCTTGCGTATCGACCGTCATACCACGGGTGGAAACAATCTTGCGTGGTTCCAGTGTATCGCCATCCATAACGACAAATTGAGGTGGCCAATAGGTTCCTGCAATGGCGTATTTATCTTCGTAGCCTTCATACTTGGAGGTTTCTACCGAACGGGCTTCAAGACCGACCTTAATTTCAGCGACGTTGTCCGGCGTTTCCATCCACAAATCAATCAGGTTAATTTTTGCATCACGGCCGATAACGAAGAGATATCTTCCTGATGATGACAATCGTGAGATATGTACTGCGTAACCTGTTTTAACAATATTAACAATCTCCTTGGTATCGCCATCAATCAATGCTACCTGTCCCGTGTCACGTAATGTGACAGAGAAAAGGTTTTTCAGGTTCAGTTTATTCATTTGTTTTTTGGGACGGTCTTTAACCGGAATGATAACTTTCCAGCTTGCCTTCATAGCATCCATACCCCATTCCGGTGGTATGGGTGGATCATGCTGGATATAACGTGCCATCAAATCGACTTCTTCTTCAGACAGCTCTCCGGAAGTCCCCCAGTTAGGCATACCGGCAGGTGAACCAAAATTGATAAAAACTTTTAAATACTCGGTACCCTTTGCCTGGGTAATATCTGGCGTCAGCGGCTTACCTGTTGCACCTTTACGCAGGACACCATGGCATCCGGCGCAACGTTCGAAGAAAATCTTTTTTGCATGCTCAAATTCTTCTGTTGTAATGGGTGGGGCTCCCGGAGTAATAATCTGTTGGGCTGATTCAATCGGCGAGGGTGCTCCCTGGTAAGCCGTCTCAGCACTTTTTTCTCCCGGGTGTTTCTCTGCTGCAAACACCGAAAAAGAAAAAAGGGAAAATATGATGAATATCAAAATAGGACTACGACTAATATTGCTTAACATAATAATTCTCCTATTATGCTTGTGAATAACCGCCTCTTGTTAACTGCTTTTTGTTACTATTGAAAAAGTCTAGCAATACAATTTTTTTTTTGTCTTGACCTTGATCAAGTCAATTTTGATCCTGATTGCGTATACTTTTTGGGTAAAAATGGAGCAGGGATATGTCATATAAATTAATCAAATACTGTTTGCTCATATTGCTCTTGGGAAGCTTCCCCAATGCCTATGCGGGTGATTCATTTATGGACGCGTTAACCGGCGGCAAGGTCGACCTAAATATTCGTGCACGTTATGAACATGTTGATGATGATTCAAAAGCATCAGGTAACCGGGATGCTGAAGCAGTAACCATACGTTCGGCATTGGGATATAAAACAGCTGATTTTTATAATGTATTTGCCCATGTCGAGTTTGAAAATGTATCCGATATTCTCGATGACACCCAGTACAATGATGGTGAAAATGGTTTAAGAACATTACCTGTTATTGCTGATCCAAGAGGTACCGAAGTAAACCAGCTTTATTTAGGTATTAAGGTTATTGATAAAACGCTGATTAAAGTGGGCCGCCAGATTATCACTCCACGTAAGGCACCTTTTCATCGATTTCTAGGCACTGTTCTTTGGCGCCAGAATTGGCAGACCCAGGATGCCGTCACAGTAACAAATACCTATTTCAAAGATACCGAACTGATGGCCGGTTATATCTGGAAGAACAATACTATCTTTGGTTCAGACAGAGATATGGAAGCACCGATATTTAATGCCAAATATAAAGGTTTTAAATATGTCAATTTAGAAGCCTATTACTACGATCTGGAATTTACCGAGACTGCTGATTTAGCCAATGCAAGCACGACTTATGGTATCCGGGCGAATGGCGCGATTCCTGTTATAAATGATAAAACCAAATTTATTTATGCAGGGGAATTTGCAACCCAAAGCGATACGGGTTCTAACCCAAACAACTATGATGCGGATTATTATCTGGCTGAGGGCGGGTTTAAACTAACAGTGGATAGTTTTGTAAATTCAGTGTTAGGCAAGATCTCTTACGAAGTACTGGAGAGTGATCAGGGAACCGCCGGTACCGTCTTTCGCACACCACTAGCCACAGGGCATGCCTTTCAAGGCTGGGCAGATAATTTCCTTACTACGCCTGCTGCAGGTATCGAAGATACTTATTTCACTATGGTGGCAACAGGTAAATACGATACCAAGTTAATTGTTTCGTATCATATGTTAGAAGCTGAAACGGGTAGCTTTGATTATGGCGATGAACTTGATATCTGGTTCACCAAGCAATTTTTGAAGAAATATTCATTAGGCCTGAAGTATGCCGGTTACGATGCTTCTTCTGATGCAGGAAATACCAAGGCAACAGACCTGACAAGATACTGGGTTTATTTTACCTATAAGTATTGAACTGGTTAATGAGCACTATGTATGGTTTAAGCTGTAGGCGTTAACCGTTTTTTTCTGAAATACAATTATTCAGAAAAAATCTAATTAAATGCCGTAACTTAAATTACATACTACACTTGTAAAAATAAGTATTTTTCAGGGAAAGATAAAAATCAGGGTTTATGTTGATTTTATCGAGTTATAGATAGCAGGTTGTATCTATTCTTTTATAAAAGACGTAAAAACAATTATGCAACCAGGTAACAATACGATCAGTCGTCGACATTTTCTTCGTGGTCGATTCCGCAAGAAAGAAAATCCGATCCGTCCTCCCTGGGCATTACTGGAAGACGAATTCACTTCTACATGTACCCAATGTAAAAAATGCGTACTTGAATGTCCTGAAAAAATTATTGTCAGGGGTGAGGAAGGGTTTCCTGTCGTCAATTTCAGTCTTGGAGGATGTACGTTTTGCCAGAAGTGTGTAGAGGTTTGTGATGTAAATGCACTTTCGATAAATAGTATGGAACAACCTCCATGGAACCTGCTTGCTGAAGTATCAACTCAATGTATCTCTATGCAGGGAGTGGCCTGTCGTTCCTGTGCCGATAGTTGTGAGGAAGAGGCCATATCATTTCAACTTCAGGTTGGTGGAAAAAGTCTTCCTGAAATCAATTCAGCATCCTGTACCGGATGCGGTTCTTGTATAGCGTTCTGCCCCGTCAACGCTATCAAGGTTTCCAACAAACGAACCCGTGAGGAAGTCGATTATGGACACGATTAATGTGTGTGGAGTGTTGGTATTCACGCAACCTGAATATGTGGACAGTGTAAGGCAACAACTTGAGCTTATGGATGGCGTTGAGGTTCACGCGGTGACAGACAATGGTCGCCTGGTAGTCACTGTTGAACAAGACGACCAACAACAAACCGGGGATACGCTTACTAAAATTCAGACACTGGATCATGTGATCTCGGCGTCAATGGTTTATCAATATTTCGATCAAGAAGCAGATAACGAGTGGGAGATGGCATCATGAAATTAACGCGACGTGATTTTGTAAAGACCAACGCAATTGCTGCTACGGCAGCTGCTGCAGGTGTCACAATCCCCGGCATCGATAACGCATTTGCAAAGTCAGATGACATTATCCGTTGGGACAAGGCACCTTGTCGTTTTTGTGGTACGGGATGCAGTGTACTTGTTGGCACAAAAAGCGGAAAGATTGTAGCAACACAGGGTGATCCGGATGCACCGGTCAACAAGGGACTGAACTGTATTAAAGGTTATTTCCTTTCCAAGATCATGTATGGCAAGGATCGTTTAACAACGCCCCTGTTAAGAATGACTGATGGAGAGTATGACAAGGAAGGTGAATTTACCCCGGTAAGCTGGGATAAGGCATTTGATGTCATGGCAGAGAAATTTAAAGAAGCGCTGGCCAAGGATATGGAAACAAACAAGGGTAAGGCACCGGAAGAACTGACTTCAACAGTGGGTATGTTTGGATCCGGTCAATGGACTGTATGGGAAGGTTATGCAGCATCCAAACTTTATAAGGCTGGCTTTCGTTCAAATAATATCGATCCTAATGCACGACATTGTATGGCTTCTGCCGTGGCCGGTTTTGTCCGAACCTTTGGGTCGGACGAACCGATGGGATGTTATGACGATCTGGAACACGCTGATGCCTTTGTCTTGTGGGGTTCCAATATGGCAGAGATGCACCCGATACTTTGGTCACGTTTAACTGATAGAAGGCTTACCGGTGATGATGTGAAGGTGGCGGTACTCTCTACTTTCAAACATCGTTGTTATGAGTTGGCTGATCTGGCCCTCACCTTTCAGCCACAAACAGATCTGGCCATTCTTAACTATATTGCCAATTACATTATTCAATCCGGTAATATAAATGAAGATTTTATTAATAAACATGTGAACTTTCGCTTAGGTAATGCAGATATTGGTTATGGGTTGCGACCCGATCATCCTCTTGAGGTTAAGGCCAAGAACAATAAGAAACGGGCAGATCAAATTGGTTCCAAGGAGATTACCTTCGAGGAATTTGCAAAATTCGTTTCCGATTATGATCTCGAATCCACAGCTGAGCTGAGTAAGGTACCTGCAGAAAAAATTCAGGCATTGGCAGAACTCTATGCTGATCCAAACCGCAAGGTTGTCTCTTACTGGACCATGGGATTTAACCAGCACACGCGAGGCACCTGGGCCAATAACATGGTCTACAATATCCATCTTTTGACTGGCAAGATCTCAGAACCCGGTAATGGACCCTTCTCGCTTACCGGTCAACCTTCCGCTTGCGGTACGGCGCGAGAAGTGGGTACCTTTGCTCATCGTCTCCCGGCCGATCTGGTTGTTGCGAAAGAACCGCATCGAAAATTCAGTGAAAAGATCTGGAAACTGCCGGAAGGCACCTTGAACGGCAAGGTGGGTTATCATGCTGTCTTACAAAACCGCATGTTAAAGGACGGCAAGCTCAATGCCTATTGGGTCATGTGTAATAACAATATGCAGGCTGGTCCTAATATGAACGAAGAAGGTTTTCCGGGTTATCGTAACCCCGATAACTTTATTGTTGTTTCTGATCCTTATCCCACTGTTACGGCAATGGCTGCCGATCTGATTTTACCCACAGCCATGTGGACGGAAAAAGAAGGGGCTTACGGTAATGCTGAAAGACGAACTCAATTCTGGCGTCAACAGGTTAATGCACCAGGCGAAGCAAAATCTGATCTTTGGCAGTTGGTCGAATTTTCAAAACGTTTTAAAGCTGAAGAAGTCTGGCCGGAAGAACTATTGGCCAAGATGCCGGAATATCGAGGCAAGACCTTGTATGAAATCCTATACGAAAATGGTCAAGTCAATAAATATCCTGCACAGCAGGTAACGGATTCAGATAATAATGTTTACGCCAATAATGAAATGGATGATTTCGGTTTTTATATACAAAAAGGTTTGTTTGAAGAATACCGATTATTCGGTACTGAAGGACCGAAGAAAGGTCATGATCTGGGTGAATTCGATCAATATCACAAGGTGCGAGGTATGCGCTGGCCTGTTGTTGATGGCAAGGAAACACTCTGGCGTTATCGCGAAGGTTATGATCCGTTTGTCAAAACCGGTGAAGATATTAAATTCTATGGTAAGCCGGATGGCAAAGCCTGGATCTTCGCCTTGCCTTATGAACCAC
>JBNLAL010000065.1:0-7276 GCA_050302115.1 Gammaproteobacteria bacterium
ATGTTGGTATCTCGCTGGACGAAACTACTACGCGTGAACATATTCGGAGTATTTGGCAGGTGTTTTCGTCCCCTGGATACGAAATGCCGGATATCACCGCATTAGATAAAGCGATTAATGAATGTATACCGGATAGTTTGTTGCGCGACGATCAGATTCTTACCAATCCGGTGTTCAGTCTCTATCATTCCGAAACAGAGATGATGCGTTACATGCGTCGTCTTGCACGAAAAGATATTGCATTGGATCGGGCCATGATTCCTCTGGGTTCATGCACTATGAAGCTTAATGCATCCGTTGAAATGCAGGCACTCTCCTATCGTGAGTTCAGTGCCATGCATCCGTTTGTACCACTCAATCAGGCGCAGGGTTATCTTCAGTTATTTGAAGAACTGGAAAGTATGTTGTGCGACCTGACCGGGTTCGATGCATTTTCCTTACAGCCCAATGCCGGATCGCAAGGCGAGTACGCCGGTTTATTAGTCATTCGAAAATATCACGAAGTCCGTGGAGAAGAACAACGTGATGTCTGTTTAATTCCTGCTTCTGCTCATGGAACCAACCCGGCCAGCGCCAGGATGGCGGGTATGAAGATTGTTGTTGTGGCCTGTGATGAAAACGGTAATGTTGATATTGATGATCTGCAAAGCAAGGCCGAACAGTATAAAGATCAATTAGCCGCGTTAATGATTACCTATCCCTCAACACACGGTGTGTTTGAAGAAAGTTTTCGTGATATATGTGATCTGATCCATCGTTATGGCGGACAGGTTTATATGGATGGTGCAAACTTTAATGCCCTGGTTGGTATAAGCCGGCCAGGACAAGTCGGTGCCGATGTTGCCCATCTTAATTTGCATAAGACTTTTAGTATTCCCCATGGCGGTGGTGGTCCTGGTGTAGGTCCTATTGGAGTAAGGGGACATCTGGCTCCTTATCTACCGGATCATCCTGTTGTATATGGTGTTAATCCCTATGCCGGACCGGAAGGAACCATTGGAACGATTGCAGCTGCACCCTGGGGTTCCGCCAGTATCCTGACAATTTCCTGGGCATACATTGCCATGATGCGTGATACCGGTTTAAGACGCGCCACACTGGTTGCCATATTAAATGCCAACTATATTGCTGCACGACTGGCACCGCATTATCCAATCCTGTATACCGGAAAAAATAATATGGTGGCACACGAATGTATTATTGATCTACGACAGATCACTGAAACTTGTGGCGTTACTGTGGATGATGTTGCCAAGCGTTTAATCGATTATGGATTCCATGCGCCTACCATGTCATTTCCGGTTGCCGGTACATTAATGATCGAACCGACCGAAAGTGAAAACAAACGTGAACTGGATCGCTTTTGTAATGCGATGATTAATATTCGCAAGGAAATCGAAATGGTCGAAAAGAAGATAGCTGATCCGGAAAATAATGTATTGCGCAATGCCCCGCATACGCATAAGGACCTGATTGATGAAAACTGGGACCGTCCTTATACCCGGGAACAGGCCTTTTTCCCAATACCCGAACTACATCAGGACAAATACTGGCCGCCGGTTGGCAGGATAGATAATCTACATGGTGACAGACATCTGTTTTGTAGTTGCGTGCCAATAAGTGAATATGCAGAAGAAAACTGACAACAAATAAAACCCCCATGCTATAAGGCATGGGGGTTTTATTTTCAATGATAACTATTAATCAATCTTTGGATAAAGATTCTTCAAAATGCTGGCAAACAGCTTTTAGTATTTCAACCCTGGCCACTTTTTTATCGTTACCGGGGATTAAGGTCCATGGTGCATATTCCGTACTGGTATGAATCACCATATCATTAATCGCCTGTTCATACGCTTCCCATTTTTCACGGTTACGCCAGTCTTCATCCGTAATTTTGTGCAATTTCCAGGGGGTCTTTTCCCGTTCTTTAAAACGACGTAATTGTTCATCTTTACTGATATGCACCCAGAACTTGCTAATGATAATACCGAATTCATGCAACTGTTCTTCGAAATCATTGATCTCCTGATAAGCACGTTGCCATTCATTTTCACGGGCAAATTTTTCGACACGTTCCACCAACACTCGTCCATACCAGGAACGATCATAAATCGTGACATAACCGGCCCTGGGCAAATGACGCCAGAAACGCCATAAATAATGCTGTGCACGTTCTTCATCGGTTGGTGCTGCAACGGATATGGTTTTGTATAAACGTGCATCCATAGCAGCAGTCATTCGACGGATACCACCACCCTTACCGGCTGCATCCCAACCTTCAAATACTGCAATACTGGAACGTTTCTTTTGCTTGGCCGCCCAGGTAAGTTGATAAAATTTATTCTGATATTTTTTAAGTTGTTTACTATAGTCCTTTTCGGAAATAGTTTTGCTGATATCAACTCTATCCAGGATAGTTAACTCATCTGCAGCCAGTGGTTTGATTGTCGTTTTTTTACTGCGGCGTTTTTTACTGACAGCCTCATATTCCTTAAGTTTACTCGCCAATGATTCCAACAGGGTGCGACCAACCGTAATATCACGATAGCGCCTGTCTGTGGCTTCAACAACATGCCAGGGACTCACACCTTGATCTGTTAATCGCAGGGCATGTTCGGATGCCTGTGAAAATTCTTTATAGCGTTTGGAAAATTTCTTCAATAAAGGAGAATATCTTTTGTCTTTATTTTCCTTTTCCAATTGTTTGCGCTGCGCTTTTTCTGACATATGAAACCAGAACTTGATGATCAAGGCCCCGTCTTCAGCCAGCATATTTTCGAATTTATTAATCCGCTGCAATTGACGTTCATACTCTGAATCATCAATTTTCTTATAGACATAGTCTATAATCGGCCGGGTATACCAGGAACCAAACATGATCCCGATCGTGCTGCGCGGAGGTAGCCTGCGCCAAAAACGCCAATAGTCCGGACGTTCACGCTCTTCATCACTTTCATCCCAGAAAGCTGTCGTTTGGATCCCGCGTGTATCCAGCCATTTATTAAGACGATTAACCACCTGGCCTTTACCCGCCCCTTCAACACCGGACACAATAATAATGACGGGAATATTCGTTTCACGTAAGGCACGTTGAACTTCCAGCAAACTGGTATGCAGTTCCGGTTCTTCTTTATCAAACTCTTCCTTGGAAATCTTCCTACCTAATTCAGCAGCCTCAAACATAACCCCTCCTTTTATTGAAGGTTAATTAAATTCCTCTTCTCTTAATTAAAGCATATGTCAAGGTAACTGTCTTATCTTGATCCAGGTCAAATTATTTCAACACCATCTCAATAAGACACTGAAAAAAAGATGTTTTTACTTTTTAGTCGTTCAAGCTGGTTTGCCTATAATGACATTAAACAGACATAATGCTTATCTGATAGATGTAATCAATTCATTTCGTTTCAAACATGTATCAACAAGAAATAAAAGACTGGCATAGCATGACATCTGAAGATGTCCTACAAGAGCTTTCTTCAAATCCTAACGGACTTGAACAGGAGGAAGCCAAAACTCGCCTGGAGCAATATGGTGCAAATAAACTTACTCCTCCTAAAAGAAGGAGTTTATTAAGTTTATTTTTATCGCAATTTAATAATGTCCTGATCTTTGTCCTGCTTGGTGCTGTTGTTGTAACGGCTTTATTGCAACACTGGTTAGACAGCGCGGTTATTACCGGTGTTGTGATTATCAATGCCATTATTGGTTTTATACAGGAAGGTAAAGCCGAACGTGCCCTGGAAGCTATCCGGGCGCTATTATCACCGCAAGCCAGTACCTGGCGCTCAGGTAAAAATATCACGATTCCAGCTGAACAACTGGTCCCTGGCGATATTGTTTCCTTGCAATCCGGTGATCGTGTACCGGCTGACCTGCGCTTGTTTAAACAACGCAACCTGCAAATTGATGAAGCAATATTAACGGGAGAATCTGAACCGGTTGAAAAAGATATTAACCCTGTTGATAAACAGACTGTTCTTGCTGATCGCGCATGTATGGCCTATTCAGGTACCCTGGTCACTTACGGAACAGGAACAGGTATTGTTATCGGCACCGGTGATACTACCGAGATTGGAAAGATAAGTACTTTGTTGAGTACTGTCGAACACCTCTCTACGCCTTTAGTCAGACAAATGGCCGTATTTGCCAAATGGTTAACCGGTGTCATTCTTTTTATTTCGATTATAACTTTTTTATTCGGTGTTCTTGTCCGGGATTACTCCTATACAGAAATGTTTCTTGCCGCTGTCGGGCTGGCCGTTGCTGCCATTCCAGAAGGACTACCTGCTATTATGACAATTACCCTGGCCATTGGTGTACAAAAAATGGTCGGACGTAATGCCATCATTCGTCGCTTGCCTGCTGTTGAAACGTTAGGTTCGGTCACAGTCATTTGCTCTGATAAAACCGGCACATTAACCAAAAATGAAATGACAGTAAGACATATTCTGACCTCAACACAATCTTACGATATTGGCGGTGTAGGTTATTCCCCACATGGTAGTATTGCTGTTGATGGAGTAGATATTGATCCCACCGATAATTTCACTCTCACCGAACTTGGACGCGCACTTATTTTATGTAACGACGCTAACCTGGAAAGAGAGGAAACTAACTGGAGAATTCATGGTGATCCAACAGAGGCTGCATTAGTTGTACTGGCCCGTAAAATAGGTCTTGATCCACAACTGGAAAGAAAACAAACACCACGTCATGATGTTATCCCTTTTGAATCAGAACACCGTTTTATGGCGACCTTGCATCATGATCATAACAAACATGCTTTTATCTATATCAAAGGTGCCCCTGAAAGAATCCTTGATATGTGTTCCTTTGAACGATATGAAAATGAATCAAGAAAGATTGATCATAAATTATGGCATAAAAAAATTGATGTAATTGCTGCTGCAGGAGAACGTCCTCTTGCCATTGCTTATCATACAATCAAAAAAAGTTTAGTTGAACTTGACTTCCACGATGTCGATAAAAATCTGACACTCCTTGCTATTTTAGGCATAACTGATCCACCCAGAGAAGAAGCCATAGAGGCTATAAAACAATGTCAACATGCCGGGATTCGCGTCATGATGATCACAGGAGACCATGCTTCAACCGCACAGGCAATAGGAAAACAACTGGGCATAGCAGATAATCATGTTGTAAATGGTGATGAACTTGATGCTATGGACGAATTTGCTTTTAACAATACCATTCTAAAAGCAGACATCTTTGCCCGTGCAAACCCGGAGCACAAATTACGATTGGTCAAGGCCTTACAGGAAAACAATCAAGTCATTGCAATGACTGGAGATGGCGTTAACGATGCACCAGCATTAAAACGCGCAGACATCGGGATTGCCATGGGAATGAAAGGAACAGAAGCGGCAAAAGAAGCAGCCGAAATGGTATTAACTGATGACAATTTTGCCTCCATAGTTAATGCTGTTGAGGAAGGCCGAACTGTTTACGATAATCTGAGAAAATCAATCCTGTATATTCTACCTACCAGTGTTGGTGAAGCCGCAATGATCATAGCTGCTGTATTAATGGGTTATCTTTTACCCATTACCCCTGTGCAAATATTATGGATCAATATGGTTACCACAGTTACGCTTGCTTTATCACTTTCCTTTGAGCCGGCTGAAAGTGATGTAATGTTAAAACCTCCACGCTTGCCCTCTACACCATTATTAAGCAGATTTCTAATCTGGCGAATTATTTATGTCTTTACCATCATGTTAGTCGGCTCATTTGGCCTGTTTTTATATATGCTTAAACAGGGAAATGATATTGAGTTTGCACGAACTGTGACGGTGAATACTATTGTCATGTTTGAAGTGTTTTATCTTTGGAATGTCCGTTATCTTTATGCTTCCATACTTTCCATCAAAGGCATATTTGGCAATCAAATTGTTCTTATTGCGATTATCACAGTAATTTTATTGCAAATTTGTTTTACTTATATGCCATTTATGCAAACCCTGTTCAAGACGACAACACTTGATCTTGAAACATGGTTTTTGATTATCGCCACAGCATCCAGTGTATTGTTTCTGGTTGAGATCGAAAAATGGTTGTTACGAATAAATCAGGCGAGATTAAATATTAACTAAATAACGATTCTGCATTCATAAGATATTACAGTTTATTATTAAATCTTTTTTAATATAAACACTGCATAATCGGAACTCGAGCCAAGTACAACCGGCTTTTCTATATCATAATATTCATCAAAAACTTCAATAATTTTGAATACTCCACTCTTTTCCAAAAGCCTGTTTAATTGTTTTAAAGTATATGTCCTTAATGGATAGATAGACGTATGGTTTTCTTTTTTAACGGAAGTGCTCGGGCTCAATACGACTTTTAAAATCTCCCTGCGTTTTTTCCGATCCAGTTCCAGCATCGTCATGCTGGTCTTGACCGTTAATCCGCCACGTCTGTTAGTCCACCTGATTACTTTATTATTAACTTTACTGTCATTTAATAAATGCAAGCCTAATATATAAATTCCATTTTTCTTTAAGGAATTTGCAACCTGGACTAAATGATTTTCAGCTTGCCGTTCATTCAATAAATGCCGAAATGTATCCACTGTACAGAAAGCAGCATCAAATTTTTTACCATTAATCTTAAAATTCGCCATATCTCCATTGAAGATATGTGCTTTAAGCCGGTTTTGTATCAGTTTTTTTTTAGGTACTCCAGGGCATGTTCATTCTGATCAAAACCGGTGCAATCAAATCCTGCTTTCATTAAAGGCAGGATTAAACGCCCTGTTCCACATGCAGGTTCAAGCACTTGTACCGTTTTTGATGGACAATATTTTCGAAAAATCTTTTTCAAAAAGTCGAGTTCCGCACCCATATCGTGCGAAAAAGAAATATCATAGTATTTCGGAAGGTCATACCAGGTCTGCGTCATTTTTTCAGGCTGTCTCAGACAAAATTTTGATAGCCCGATTTTCGACCATATTTCACCGAATTGAAACCTGAAGACGATAAAATAATCTAAATTGGGACGCATTTAATACTGACAACCACATACAATAACCTGGATTTATTCTATAATCGGCCTATAAAAATAACGGATTATCGACGTTAAATGACAATTAATATCAATCAACTCCTGTCCAGCGCAAAAGGGGAAAATTATGTGTTACATGAACAACACGTAAATCCTCGCTTCGTCAAAACACTCAATACCATTGGGTTTGATCGCTGTTACACACGTGCTGAAGGACAGTATCTCTGGGACACTGAAGGACATC
>JBNLAL010000066.1:0-7265 GCA_050302115.1 Gammaproteobacteria bacterium
GGAGGAATCTGAATTAAAATTGGTTGCGGCTAATGAATCAGGTGAATCCTCTGAACAAGCAGCCAGCGTTGATAATGGTACAAATGAAGAATTGATACTTGCACAGGAATCAATTCAGGCATTAACGCAGGAAAACATTGAATTAAAAGATCGTTTACAGGAATCAGAGGCGCTGCTTAATGATTTGAAGCGTTTACTGCAACTTAAGGACGATGAACTCGCTGCTTTGCAAGAACAAATAGCCACCCAGCAAACGACACCGGCAGCGGAAGAACCCATGGCAGAAGAAGAAGCCATGGAAGAAGAGGAAATGGTTTCTGAAGAACCTGTAGTAGAAGAAACCATGGAAGAAGAGGAAATGGTTTCTGAGGAACCCATGGATGAAGAAATGGAGGTTGTAGAAGAAGAGGAGGTTGGCGTTATTGATACTGAACCTGAAACAGGTTCATCAGGTATCATTGGGATGTTAGAACCATACCTGGCTCCTCTTACTGGCTTATTAGGTGGTAACCCTATTTATGCAATTGCAGCGGTTGTTCTTCTTGTTGTTTTAATTCTTGTTGTTGTGTTGATGAAGTTCAGGGGTCGTGCTGAGACAGTAGATCTCAGTACTGAAACGGTTGAGGCATTTCCTGATTTTGAATCTGGTGATATGGGAGAAGCTGCTGCTGAAGACCTTGATTCAGAGGCAGAAACAGTATTACCGGGCTCCGAAGAAGAGATCGCAACACCAGAAGAAGATATTGATATCGACCTGGATGAGGAAGCAAAGACTGAGTTTGTTTCACAACCAGAAGTAGAAACTGAGGAAATGCCAGCTGAGGAAGAAGAGGAGGATGAAGATCCTTTACAGGAAGTTAATACATATCTCGCTTTTGAACAGTTTGATCAAGCTGAAGAGTTTGTCAGAAATGCTATTAATGATAATCCTGACAATGCTGAGTTTCATACCAAGTTGTTGGAAGTGTTCTATACCTCAGGTAACAAAAAGGCCTATGAAGAGGAAGCAAAGATTTTACATGACCTTGTTGGTGGTGAAGGTGAGCATTGGAATATGGCTGTTGCAATGTGGTCAGAAATGTCACCCAATCGAGCACTGTTTGAAGAAGGTGAAGATGAGGAGGATAGTGCTGCTGAAACTACGGGTGGCGGATTTGTTGATGTAACTGCAGATGAAGAAGTATCGGATGAAGGTGACCTTGATTTTGATATTGGAGCCGGCGCTGAAGAAAATCCTGTAGAAGCTGATAAGGAAGAAGATGTACTGGATGTGACAGCTGCAGTTGGTCTCGATGATACGGATTCAAGTGAAACTGGTGGTGATGATGTTCTCGACATATCTGGTAGTAGTGCGGGAAGTGAAGATTTACTGGATATTACTGCAGCATCAGATGAAGAAGAGACAAGTGCAGCAGAAGAACCTACAGATGATGAGATTCTCGATATTTCTGGAGCCAGTGCAGGAAGTGAGGATTTATTAGATATTACTTCCAGTGATGAGTCAGCAGGTGAAGACTTACTGGATGTAACTGCTGCAACAAATCTGGAACTGGATAGTGATGAAGACTTACTTGATGTGACGGCAGCAACAAGTGCCGGTGCTGATAGTTCTGAACTCTTGGATTTTGATGTTGATACAGGTGAAGAAGAATCATCTGAACCAGAAACCAAATCTGAAAGTGAGACTGTGGAATTTGACGTTGGTGGTGAGTCCGCTGAAGACAATATTATCGATTTTGATCTTGCTTCCGGTGGAAGTGAAGAGTCTGCAGCAGAATCGTCAGAAGAAGATGCAGGACTGGAAATTGATTTAGGTGGATCAGAATCTGATGCTGGTTTGGAAATGGATTTAGGAGATACTGAATCAGGAGATGACGCCGGTCTTGAAATTGACCTGGGTGAATCAGAATCTGGGGAACCTATCAGACTTGATGTTGAAGAAGATGCAGAAGCAGAAGCTCCTTCTGAAGATGAACTATCTATTGATTTGGATATTGGTGCTGATGACGATATAGGACTTGATTTAGGAGAAGAAGGAGATTTGTCGTTGGATTCTTCTGAAGAAGGCTTAAGTAAAGATGAATCTGAAGCTGATACTATTGAAGCAGATATATCCGATATGGATTTTGACTTAAGCATTGATGAATCATCTGATGAAACGCCCGCTGAAGAAGTCGTTCCTGAGATTGATATGGACCTTGATGGTACTGTTGAGATTCCAAAGTCTGCATTGGAATCTGGAGACGACGATGAAGATGAGGAAGATCATACTGTTTTTGTCCCACGTGCGGCACAACCAGAAGAACAGAGCCAGGAAGATGAAATTGCAACCAAGCTGGATCTTGCTAAAGCTTATGTAGAATTAGGTGATAAAGATAGTGCCAAAACAATTCTGGATGAAGTCATGGCTGATGGAAATGACGAACAGAAAAAGCAGGCCGAAGAATTATTGGGTCAAATTTAGAAGATAATAGTAATTAAACAGTTATTGATTACTGGTATTTGCTCACCAATAGTTATTTCAGATAGATAAGCCGTGCCAGTCAAATATGAAAATTGCACTGGGTATTGAATATTGTGGTCGTGATTATTACGGCTGGCAAAGACAAAATATATCCCCCACTATTCAGGAATCTGTTGAAACAGCTTTGTCATCTATAGCGGATGAAAAGGTTGAAGTGGTTTGTGCCGGTCGAACTGATGCAGGCGTTCATGCCATACAGCAAGTTATCCATTTTGAAACGTCTTCTGAAAGAGAAGCCCATGCCTGGGTTTTGGGTGCAAACTCAAAGTTACCAAAAGATATCGCTATAAGCTGGGCGAAGAAAATTTCGGATGATTTCCATGCCAGGTTCAGTGCACAAAGCAGGACTTATCAATATGTTATTTTGAATAGCCGGGCCAGACCAGGAATACTGAGTGGACTCGTAACATGGGAATGTCGACGACTCGATCTCGACAAAATGAAAAAAGCATCGAGAACATTGCTTGGTGAACATGATTTTACTTCATTTCGTGCTGTGGCTTGTCAGGCAAAAACGGCTATTAGAAATATCCAGGAACTTGATATCAGACAAATGGATGATTGGTTTGTCATTACTATTACGGCTAATGCATTTCTTCATCACATGGTCAGGAATATTGCCGGGGTATTGATGACTATCGGACAAGGAAAGGAAGAGGTAACATGGATTGATGAGGTTCTGGCTGCGAAAGATAGAACGGCTGGTGGTGCCACCGCACCACCGGATGGATTGTATCTGGTAAATGTTCATTATCCTGAGCAGTATGCAATTCCTAACCCCAAAAAATTGATCGAACAATTCAGATTTATATGACTAAGCGCACACGTGTCAAAATTTGTGGTATTACCAATGTGGAAGATGCATTGATAGTAACTCGTGCAGGTGCGGATGCTATTGGTTTGGTTTTCTATCCGGATAGTCCACGTTATGTCACGATTGAGGATGCTAAAAATATCGTGAATCACTTATCGCCTTTTATCAGTTGTGTTGGTTTGTTTGTTGATGCGGACCAAAATTTCATTAATGATGTCCTGTCACAAGTGAAGATAGACACTTTGCAATTCCATGGACATGAAAATGAACAAGCTTGCGCTTTATATGATAAACCGTATATTAAGGCGCTAAGAGTTGGAGAAGATTTCAATGTTCTGGAAGAAATTGAAAAATTTCCTTCAGCCCAGGGTGTTTTGCTTGATACCTATGTAAAGGACAAACCAGGAGGTACCGGTCAACTTTTTGATTGGGATAAAATACCTTCCGAAAACAATAGAAAAAAACCGGTCATATTAGCAGGTGGTTTAACCCCGGAAAATGTTAAGCAGGCTATTCAACAGGTAAAACCATATGCCGTTGATGTCAGTGGTGGAGTTGAATTAGACAAGGGCAAGAAAGACCCGGTTAAAGTAGACAATTTTATATATGAGGCGATAAATGCCTGAATCAAAAGTGACAGTCATGAAAGAATTAGAATCTTATAAAGCTATGCCTGATAAGCAAGGGCATTTTGGTACTTATGGCGGAAGGTTTGTGGCTGAAACCTTGATGGGCCCATTAGAAGAACTCGAGCAAGCCTATCACCGTTATATTAATGATCCAGAATTTATGGCTGAATTCGAATATGACCTAAAGCATTATGTCGGACGGCCTTCACCACTCTATCATGCGCAACGTTGGAGCCAACAGCTTGGTGGCGCACAAATTTTTCTCAAGCGTGAAGATCTTAATCATACGGGTGCGCATAAAGTAAACAATACTGTCGGGCAAGCATTGTTGGCAAAAAAAATGGGTAAGCATCGTGTCATTGCAGAAACCGGTGCAGGTCAACATGGTGTGGCAACAGCGACCGTCGCAGCCCGTTATGGTATGGAATGCGTCGTTTACATGGGGGCGGAAGATATTCAACGTCAGGCCATTAATGTATTCCGCATGAAACTGCTTGGTGCAAAGGTCGTCTCTGTCGAAGCAGGATCAAAAACACTTAAGGATGCGCTTAACGAAGCAATGCGAGATTGGGTGACCAATGTCGATGATACGTTTTATATCATTGGAACAGTTGCGGGCCCACATCCTTATCCAGCAATGGTCCGGGATTTTAATGCAGTTGTCGGTCGGGAGGCACGTCAGCAATGTCAGGATCAAACAGGTGGTTTGCCGGATGCGCTGGTAGCCTGTGTTGGGGGTGGATCAAATGCTATTGGGCTGTTCCATGCTTTTCTTGATGATAAGAAAGTTGCTCTCTATGGAGTAGAGGCGGCAGGGGATGGAATTGACACGGGACGTCATGCAGCACCTTTAAATGCGGGTAAACCAGGCGTACTACATGGTAATCGTACCTATCTGATGGAAGATAAGTACGGTCAGATTATTGAAACACATTCTATTTCTGCCGGTCTCGATTATCCTGGGGTTGGGCCTGAACATGCCTGGTTAAAAGATACCGGGCGTGCTAATTATGTTTCGGTGACAGATAAAGAAGCATTGCATGCGTTTCATAATTTGACACGGATTGAAGGGATTATTCCTGCTTTGGAATCAAGCCATGCATTGGCCTATACAGCAAAAATTGCCCCGGAAATGGATAAAGATGCGATAATAATATGCAATCTTTCTGGCCGGGGAGATAAGGATATTCATACGGTTGCAGCCTTGGAAGGTATAACGCTCTAATGTTGGAGACATAAATGTTATGAACAATCGTGAACGTTTAATGGAAATAATGGTTGAGAAAGAAATAGACCGTATGGAGCTTGCAGATTTATTAAAAGTTAAACGTGATGAAGTTGATCATTGGCTTTTGCCCAACGAATCCCGTAATCACACCGATGTTCCTGATATGGCCATTGAATTACTGGAAATTAAGTTAGGATTAAAACCCTGACATATCTTTCCTAAATAAAACTTCCATATTTTATTCTTAAGATTATCTATGAGCAGAATCAAAACGTGTTTTAGTACACTTAAACAAAATAATAAAAAAGCACTTATTCCTTTTATTACCGCTGGTGACCCTGATCCAGAATTGACTGTTTCCATGATGCACGACCTGGTTTCCTCAGGTGCGGATATTATTGAATTAGGTGTGCCCTTTTCAGATCCCATGGCCGACGGACCTGTAATACAACGGGCTAGTGAACGGGCTCTGGCTAAAGGGACCACTACCGATAATGTTTTTAATATGGTCTCCGAATTTCGTTCAACAAACGAGACTACCCCGGTTATTCTGATGGGGTATCTGAATCCCATTGAAGTCATGGGTTATGAATGTTTTGCCGAACGTGCAGCAAAAGCCGGGATTGATGGCGTGCTTGTCGTCGATTTGCCACCAGAGGAAGCTGCTGATTTTAATACTGTTTTTAAACAACATGGTCTGGATCAGATATTTTTGATATCGCCGACTACTGGTGGAGAGAGATTAGACAGGATTTGTGAAGTTGCTTCGGGCTTCCTGTATTATGTTTCGCTCAAAGGTGTGACAGGGAGTAATCAACTTGATGTCAATGCTGTTGCAGAGAAATTAGATATGATTCGTAATCAAACAGACCTGCCCTTGGGCGTCGGGTTTGGCATAAAAGATCCTGAAATTGCTAAAGAAGTCAGTAAGATAAGCGATGCCGTCATTATAGGCAGTGCATTAGTTGAGCGGGTTGCAAAATTTGCTGAAGATAATGAGTCCATGAAGAATGAAATAAAATTGTTTCTTAGTTCGCTACGAACTGCGCTGGATAGTTAATTACTTAGTTATGAGCTGGTTTAAAAAAATATTACCTTCAAGAATCAAGACCAATGGGAATAATCGTCGTACCGTTCCCGAAGGTGTCTGGACAAAATGCAAATCCTGTAATTCCGTATTATACAGGGCAGAACTGGAAAGAAATCTGGAAGTTTGTCCAAAGTGTAATCAACATATGCGTATTAATGCGCGTATTAGATTGCAACATTTTCTTGATGAAGAGAACCGTGAAGAAATTGCAGCCGATCTAAGACCAATAGATATTCTGAAATTTCGTGATAGCAAACGATATAAAGATCGGTTAAGTCAGGCACAGAAACAGACAGCAGAAAACGATGCCATAGTCGTAATGACAGGTACATTAAAAGGACTACCAGTTGTCGCTTGTGCATTTGAATTTGAGTTTATGGCAGGTTCTATGGGATCTGTAGTTGGTGAACGATTTGTTCAAGCTGTGGAAACAGCTATAGAAAAGAGATCTGCTTTAATATGTTTTTCAACTAGTGGTGGGGCAAGGATGCAGGAAGCATTGTTTTCATTAATGCAAATGGCAAAAACATCCTCCGCATTAGGTTTATTGCGTAAAAATAATTTACCTTATATTTCTGTTTTAACTGATCCCACAATGGGTGGCGTTTCTGCCAGTCTGGCAACCTTGGGTGATATCAATATAGCTGAACCTAATGCATTGATTGGGTTTGCCGGCCCGCGTGTAATAGAACAAACAGTTCGGGAAACTTTACCGGAAGGTTTTCAACGTAGTGAATTTTTATTACAGCATGGTGATATTGATATGATTGTCGACCGAAGGGAACTTCGTGACAGGATCAGTAATTTGATTTCAATATTAACCCATCAGGAACTCAATACCTGAGTTTTTCATTTAGCTTTATGCCAGGTAAAAGTAAAAACGTCCCCGGCTCTAACGATAGTAACGGGCAACTTAGATTTAACCGTCTTGATAAATGGTTAGCGTGGCAAGAAAGTCTTCATTTTACTGCTATCGAACT
>JBNLAL010000067.1:0-7263 GCA_050302115.1 Gammaproteobacteria bacterium
GTGCTGATAGAAATAAAATGATGGTGGCACTCATGTTTATCGATCTGGATCGGTTTAAAAACATTAATGATTCCCTGGGACATGACGCTGGTGATAATTTATTAATAGAAGTAGGTAAACGCTTGACGGCATGTGTACGGGAAGGAGATACCATTGCAAGGTTAGGTGGTGATGAATTCACTATGGTGCTTGAAGATGTAAGACAAATTGAAGATGTTTCCATTATCGCTCATAAGATTCTGGAGCATATGGTGGAACCTTTTAATATAAGTGGACATGAAATTTATATCTCTCCGAGTATCGGTATTACTTTATATCCAATAGATAATACTGATGAAAATAATTTGTTAAAGAATGCTGATACTGCAATGTACAAGGCAAAAGAAAGTGGTCGAAATTGTTTTCGCTTTTATACTGCAGATATGAATGAACATCTTATTGGCAAGATGCAACTGGAAGCAAAATTAAGACGTGCAATCGAGAACAAGGAATTTCAACTTTATTATCAACCCAAATTTAATATTAATACGAATGAGGTAATTGGAGCAGAGGCATTAATACGTTGGCAAAGCAAGGACGAAGGGATGATATCTCCTGGTTTGTTTATTCCTCTGGCAGAAGAAACAGGACTGATAAATTCGATTACAGACTGGGTTGTAAGAGAGGCCAGTAAGCAAAATTCAGAATGGCAGAAAATGGGATATGAACCTATCCGCATGGCGATTAACCTCTCTCCAAGACAATTCAATCAACCTAATATAGCAAGAACCATATTTAACCAGATAATTTGTTCCGATTTGGCGCCAAAGTATATTGAGCTGGAAATTACGGAAGGTGCCCTGATGGAAGATACGGAAAGAAGTAGCGAGATATTAAATGAGTTAAAGGCCCGCGGTATCCAGATTTCAATTGACGACTTTGGTACAGGGTATTCCTCATTAAATTATCTGAAGAAATTTCCGCTTGATACATTAAAGATCGACCAATCATTTGTCAGGGACATTATGGAAGACCCGGATGATGCAGCTATAGTTTCAGCGGTTATTGCCATGGCTCGTAGTCTACGTCTTAATGTGATTGCTGAAGGTGTTGAAACAGAGCAACAGTTGAATTTTCTTGCAGCCAAAGGTTGTAATGAGGCCCAGGGATATTTACTGGGAAAGCCGGTACCTGCTGAGAAATTCAGCCAATTCTTGCGGAAGAAAAATGAACCTGTCGATTTAAAATTGGTTAATTTAGCCTGAAAAAAAACTTTCTTTCCCATATAAGTTTTATTTGTCCTATTAGCAATACACTTGGTGTTTATCTTATTGTAGAATTCGCCCTCCTGATTTTCTTATTAACGATAAACACAATATATGCTGGAAATAAATCCTCTCATTAACAGAATTGAAGATATGCAAGAGCGTGCAAATGCGCTTAGGGGGTATCTTTGAATTTGATCAAAAGTCGGAACGACTGGTAGAAGTTTTAAGAGAACTTGAACAACCTGACGTATGGAATGACCCTGAGCGTGCACAGGAATTAGGTAAGGAACGTGCCAGTCTGGAACAGGTTGTAAATACCATAAATACTTTAAATGATTCTTTGGCAGATGCCTCTGATTTATTAAATCTTGCTGCGGAAGAAGATGACGAAGAAACCGTCACCGCTGTTGAACAGGATCTGGAAGTTAATGAACAGTTACTTTCTAACCTGGAATTTCGCCGTATGTTTTCCGGAGAAATGGATGCTAATAATGCATTTGTTGATATTCAATCGGGTTCTGGAGGAACGGAGGCACAGGATTGGGCGGAAATGTTGTTGCGCATGTATTTACGCTGGGGCGAACAACACGGTTTTGATACGGAATTAATCGAAGTCTCACCAGGTGAAGTTGCCGGTATAAAAAGTGCAACTATTAGATATTCCGGTGAATATGCCTTTGGCTGGTTGCGAACCGAGACAGGTGTGCATCGTCTGGTTAGAAAATCACCTTTTGATTCCGGTAATCGACGGCATACATCGTTTGCCTCGGTTTTTGTTTCTCCCGAGATTGATGATGATATTGAGATCGATATCAATCCGGCAGATTTACGTATTGATACCTATCGTGCCAGTGGTGCGGGTGGACAACACGTCAATAAAACTGACTCTGCTGTTCGATTGACACATATCCCTACCGGGATCGTGGCACAGTGTCAAAACGATCGCTCGCAACACAAGAATAAAGATCAGGCCATGAAGCAGTTGAGGGCCAAGCTCTATGAATTGGAGATGCAAAAGCTGAATTCGGAAAAACAGGCAATGGAAGATTCAAAGGCGGATATCGGTTGGGGCAGCCAGATCCGTTCTTATGTGCTCGATCAATCACGTATTAAGGATCTACGAACAGGAGTTGAAACCGGTAATACCCAGGCCGTACTGGATGGTGATCTGGATCGTTTTATCGAGGCCAGTTTAAAGAGTGGATTGTAAATTTCAGACACAAAAACAGGGCCTTATCTGTTAATATCTGGCCTTCCAATAAATGATAAAAATTAAAACCAAGTGATTTCCATGAGTGAAGAGAACGAAAATGACTTAATTGCCCAGCGCCGTCAGGATCTGCAAGCATTGCGACAATCCGGTAACCCTTTTGCCAATGACTTTAAACGTGATGCCCTGGCAGAGGATTTGATCAAGTTACACGGCGAAAAAACCAAGGAGGAACTGGAAGGCGAAGGAGTAAAAGTGGCTATAGCAGGACGCATGATGAGTCGTCGCATAATGGGTAAGGCATCGTTTGCTCACATTCAGGATATGTCCGGCAGGATACAGATATATGTAAAGCGTGATGATCTACCTGAAGGTGTTTACAACGACGGTTTCAAGAAATGGGATATTGGTGACATTATCGGTGCAACTGGGACGGTCATGAAAACTAATAAAGGTGAGTTGAGTATTCATGTTGATTCGATTCGTTTATTAACGAAATCCTTGCAACCGTTACCGGAAAAATTTCATGGTCTAACAGATCAGGAAATGTGTTATCGACAACGTTATGTCGATCTCATCATGAATGAGGAAACACGTAACACTTTCAAGGTTCGATCTCAGGTCATCGAGTTCATTCGGAGTTATCTAAAGGATGAAGACTTTATGGAAGTGGAAACACCCATGATGCATGTTATTCCTGGTGGTGCGCGTGCGCGACCGTTTATAACACATCATAATACTCTGGATATGGAATTGTTTCTTCGTATTGCTCCCGAACTCTATTTAAAGCGACTGGTTGTAGGTGGTTTTGAAAAGGTATTCGAGATCAATCGAAGTTTTCGTAATGAAGGATTATCACCAAGACATAATCCGGAATTTACCATGCTGGAGTTTTATCAGGCTTATGCTGATTATGAAGACCTGATGGACCTGACCGAAGATATGCTGCGCAAGATGACGATGGAATTATTTGGTAGCAATGTCATTGAATATCAGGGTGAAAGCTATGATTTAGGTAAACCGTTTGAACGTATGACAGTATTTGATTCTGTATTGAAGTTTAATCCGGATATCTCCGCTGAAGATTTAGGTTCTGTTGAAAAAGCGAGAAATATTGCTGAAGGTTTAAATATTCCAGTAGATGGAACGTTTGGCCTGGGTAAACTGCAACTTGAGATATTTGAAAATACCGTTGAGTCAAAGTTGATACAACCAACCTTTATTACGCATTATCCGACAGAAGTTTCACCCCTGGCCCGTAAGAGTGATGAGGATTCATTTGTAACAGATCGTTTTGAATTAATGATTGGTGGTCGTGAGATTGCGAATGGTTTTTCTGAATTGAACGATCCTGAAGATCAAGCCGAGCGTTTTCGTAAACAGGTTGAAGATAAAGATGCAGGTGATCAGGAAGCCATGCATTTTGATGCAGATTATATTACTGCACTTGAATACGGTATGCCGCCTACTGCAGGGGAAGGTATCGGTATTGATCGTCTGGTTATGTTTCTGACAGATTCACCGTCAATACGTGATGTTATTCTATTTCCGCACATGCGCCCCAAAAGTTAAGTACATATAAAGTATGTCCAGGCTTGCTGTTGAAACGGAATTGATTCAGGGCCTGAGGAACGGCGATCAAACAAGTTATAAAAAACTGGTCGAGAAATACTGGAATGAGCTTAACTTTCTAGCTGTTCGTCTTGTTGCCGACGAATCGGTCGCTAATGATTGTGTACAAGAAACCTTCATCAAGGCGATAACCAAAATAGATACGTTTGAAGAACGTGGCAGTTTAAGAGGCTGGCTGCATCAGATCACTGTCAATGAAGCACTGACTGAATTAAGAAAAAAATCGGCAAGAAAAGAAGAATCCCTTGATGAATTTATGCTTGAATTCGATGAGACAGGTCACTATGTTGATGCTTATCGCGGTGAAGCGGTGAGCTTTGATGTATTACAGGAATCTGTTGAAGTAGAACGCCAATTAAAACAGTCTATAGATAAGTTACCGGATAAATTTCGTATAATTTTAATTTTGAGAGATTTTGTAGGATTTTCAACGAAGGAAGTCGCCGATAAACTGGATATGACTGAGCAAAATGTGAAAGTTCGCTTACATCGGGCTAGACTGGCTTTACGCAATCTGCTTAAACCTGTATTAAGAGAACAGAAATAGTGATATGAATAATGTGTAAGAAGACAGCAATCAAGGAACATCTAAGCTGCCGTAAGGTAGAGGAATTCTTAATGGCTTATCTTGATGGGGAGCTGAGCTTATGGTCTCGGGTACGTTTTCGTTTTCATTTAATGATATGTCCGAGCTGTACTAATTATCTGGAAGACTATAAAAATACCGTTGAACTCGGTAAACATTGGTTTGAAACGCTAGATGAACCGGCAACAGGGAAGGTACCTGATCAAATTCTTAATGCAATAATTAACTGTAAATAATAACTATGTAATCCACAAATAAATAATTTCAAATTTTTTGTAACCTTTTTACCTTTTCTTGCATCTCATAAAAACACTAAAAAAACTTTATTTTTTAGTAAGTTCCAGAACTTTTAACACAGTCCCTAGTCAATAATCTTGTACTGGATATTCGGGGAAAAGAGTCATAATTTATTTTGCTCTCTTCTTGTTCATACCAGCATGATTTATTGTGTTTTGTAATAAATATTTGGATGATGCTCATAAACGAGCATTGTAATTGTTAACCTCCAGGAGGAATTTCAGATGTCTAATAAAACTAAACTTAATCCTTTAGCAGTAGCACTTGGCACTACTTTTGCCATTTCATTGGCTTCAAGCCCTGTTGTGAATGCAGCAGACAATCCTTTTAGCGCAACAGACTTCAGTAATGGTTATATGGTTGCTGAAGGTAATTGCGGCGACAAAAAAGCCGAGGAAGGTAAATTTGGTGACAAGAAGTAATCCAGAGAACACATTCTTGTCTAAAATATAAACTGTTATGAGATTCAAGTATGTAAACGTTCTGCGACGAGCCTTAATTGGTTCGTTCGCAGAATCTATATAATACCGGTTTTATTTTATGAAAATTGTTATATCTCGTTTTTAAATTACATTATATGTTCAGGTAATATTAATTTATTATTTATTTACTCATTAGGAGGAATTTCAGATGTCTGATAGAACTAAACTTAATCCATTGGCCGTCGCAATAGGCACTACCTTTGCTGTATCTTTAGCAGCTAGCCCCATTGTTAATGCTGCCGATAACCCGTTTAGCGCAACTGGATTTAGTAATGGCTACATGGTTGCCGAAGGTAATTGTGGAGACAAAAAGTCCGAAGAGGGTAAGTGTGGTGACAAGAAAAAAGAGGAAGGAAAATGTGGAGACAAGAAGTCCGAAGAGGGTAAGTGTGGTAGTAAAGGTGATGATATGAAAGATGAGCACGGCATGACTTCCGATGAAAAATCAAAGGAAGGAAAATGTGGTGAAGCTAAATGCGGTGCCAATAAAAAGTAATTACCATGGGATCTCCAACTATATCCAAAAACTATCCTGTTCATGGTGCAGGATTAGGTCTGCGGCGAGCCTTTATCGGCTCGCTGACAGATTCTATTCCTTCACAGATCGATTTTATGGAAGTCGCGCCAGAGAACTGGATTGATGTTGGTGGAAAGTTTGGGCATCAATTTAGTAAAGTTGCAGAACAAGTACCGATTGTTTGTCACGGTTTATCATTAAATATTGGTGGTTCAGCACCACTGGATGAAGCCTTTGTCAGAAAGGTTAAGCAGTTTATGGAACAGTTTAATATCCCTCTCTATAGCGAACATCTTAGTTATTGTGCCGATAGCGGACATTTATATGACTTGATGCCAATACCTTTTACAGAAGAGGCAATAAAGTATGTTGTCGGACGTATTCAACGGGTTCAGGATATTATTGGGCAACGTATTGCAATGGAGAATGCTTCATATTATGCCGCTCCCGGTAAGGAAATGGAGGAAATCGATTTTATCAATGCTGTATTGGAAGAAGCAGATTGCTATTTTCATATTGATATAAATAACATTTACGTA
Organism: Gammaproteobacteria bacterium; assembly: GCA_050302115.1. Lineage (GTDB taxonomy): Bacteria > Pseudomonadota > Gammaproteobacteria > Eutrophobiales > Eutrophobiaceae > JBNLAL01. Next base: position 6,511 of record JBNLAL010000067.1, read on the forward strand.
AACAGTATTAATCATAAATATGATGCAGAAAAATTTTTAAAAGCATTGCCTGGCGAGCGTATTGCCTATGCACATATTGCCGGACATTATGTTGAAGCAGAAGATTTACGCGTTGATACACACGGTGCCGATGTCATTGATCCTGTATGGAAATTACTTGATGTTGCCTATGAACACTTTGGTGTATTTCCTACCTTACTAGAACGCGATTTTAATATCCCCCCTTTAGATGAATTACTCAAGGAAGTGGACACCATCCGAAATTATCAGGAAAAACATTTAGCGAATGACAATATCAAGCAACAACAACGTTGAAAGTTTTCAGGATGTGCAGATGACATTCACGCAACATATGCGTGATCCGGAAAAAAATCCTGCGCCTGAAGGAATTGAAGAGCGACGCATCAAGGTTTACAGCGATTTGGTGTATAACAATATCGAAGGTTTTATTGCAAACAGCTTCCCTGTGCTCAGGAAAATTACAGATGATGAAAAATGGCATGAAATAATGCGTGATTATGTTGCCAATCATCAAGCGCATACACCGCTGTTTCCAAAGATGCCACAGGAGTTTTTGCAATATCTGGAAAATGAGCGTGAAGAAAATACCGGTGATTATCCCTTCATGTTGGAACTGGCTCATTATGAGTGGATAGAAACTTCAATTGCGATGGATCCCAGAGAGATTGATTTTACTGGAGTCGATCAGGAAGGGGATTTACTTCAAGGTATTCCCGTAATGAGTCAATTGGC
>JBNLAL010000068.1:0-7191 GCA_050302115.1 Gammaproteobacteria bacterium
GTCCAGTTTGTTTTGTGAAAAATAACCAGTCTTCTGTACTGGATGTTGCAGAAAAGACTGACTCGACCGAAACCTACACATGTAGTGCTTGCGGATTTAACGAAGAGTTGGAAAAGTCATAATTTCACGAACTATGCCGTCCCTGTAAATCGTCGCTCCTGTGCATCCCTGCACCCGCGACATACAGTACGTCCTGTACATCGTCGCTTCGGACTTCCTGTCCTCTCGCAACATTGCCTATAGGGATGTAGGTACTTAGCATTTGTCTGGAACACAAATGCTGACACTCCATCCATGGAGATAAAAAAAGCCTCTCGAGGAGAGAGGCTAAATATCTTGGAAGAGATCAATAAAGTTATTATTTCAAAATCATTTCTTTTCTGTACGCCAACCTTTTGCATAGGTCTTTCTGGCCATTTCAGTATAAGGTGTCGGACTAACAACAACTCGTATATCCAGCTGTCTGTGTTCTTCTACTGTCGGTTTATCCGTACCACCATCAGGCTCACCCCAAACCAGTGTCAACTCATCACCAACTTCAACATCAGGATCAACGACACCTAATGAAAGAAATGTACGCTCGTTGTAGCTGTACCCGGCAAACATGGAAAGACCAACAACCTTACCATTCTTGTCGACAATCTTGTCATGACTGGCGGCCGAATAGTTACAATTTGGAAAATCCATAAACTTGTAAATCGGTTCATCTTTTTGAAACAGGGAAGCAAAGCCTTTCAGCACGTCTTCACTATTCCAGGCAAAAGTCACTTTCTTACGTTGTTTTGCAGGATCCATTTTTTCCAATGCTTCACGACCGATAAAGTCATGATCAAACTTAATGAACGGACCATAGCCAAGTGCAAAAGGAGTCATGTAATAGTCTTCGATATTGTCCGAAACAAAACTACCGGCAATTGCAGCAGCAAAACCTTCATAACCATTTGCACTTAACCATTCACGGTAAGGTTTCATTTTCTCACCGGTATAAACTGCAGGTAAGGGAGACGGGATCCAGCCGGATTCCAATGTATTGGAAGCATAGGCACGCGCGCCACATTCAACAATGCCAAACTCTTTACCCGCTTCAACAATGGCCTTACGTATTTCCAGATAATCTTCATAGGGTCCCCAGATTTCCAGTCCAGGTGCACCGGACATACCGTGTCGTAAAGCACAAACCTCTTTACCGTTAATTTTAATCGTAGTGAACGTAAAGAATTTAACATCCGGTATTGGACCACCGTTCAGCTTTTCAAGAATTTGCCATGCATTGGGTCCCTGAACCTGATACCGATAATTGATGCGAGTCACCTGCTCACCAAAGGTCTTGGAAGGTGAACGATCATCATAAGTGGTTTTCACATCCCAATCACCGGTTTCAGCATGGAACTGAATCCAGTTCGCAGCTGGCTGACGACCCACAAAGACCATTTTATTTTCTTCAAGATAAAACAGGATACCGTCACCGATTACATAACCATCGTAACTGACCGGCACCATCTGCTTGGCCTTGCCAGGTTCAAAACCCTTAAAGCTGTTGATGGTAAGATGTTTCATGAATTCAAACGTATCCGGGCCTTCGACAAATATATCAACCATGTGATGTGATTGATCGAATAAGACCGCTGTTTCCTGCCATGCGCGCTGCTCATCTCGCCAGTTACTGAATTCATATGGAACGACAGGATAAATATAGGCGCCCGCTTGTGAATTGCGAAGCATTTCTACCGGGTTATCAACTGTTTCTAACAGCCCTTCTAGATTCTGAGTCAACACTAACTACCTCCTAACATTTATATTTTCTGATTATTTAGAAAGCGTCACCAAATACTTTCTGTTTATGTAAAGCTTTTTCACTTCAATCAATCTGTTCAAATGACTGAATGATTAAAATTCTTCCCCTACTGCTCAATTTCTTTACCCAATCGTCAAACAATAGCATTGAGAAAACCAAAAGAAAATAAAATTGTATCCAATTTTTAATATATCTCCTATCTATAATTTGAAACACAAAATAGAGATATATTTTTTATCATTTATTTTCAATATCTTACAATTATTTTTAATATCCGCTGATTTAGCATTGTTTCAAGACCGCTTTTATTTGGATCCATTAAGTGGTCACTTTTTACTTTACTGGTCTCGAAAACTTTCTACATAGTTAAATTAAGACAAGGGAGAGGATCATCAAATCAAACACTCTTGCTGGATTTGTCTTGCTTGAGCGTTTATCTCAAAACAAGCTTAAAAATGTATCGAATAGAGATTATTGAATAACAGGAAGGTAATTTAATCAGAAAGTAATACTAATCTTTCACTCGTGACTTTTTATCCGAATAACGGGTAAAAATACTGAGCATCTGTGCATGACAATGTTCCCGAAATAAAAATTCCGTTCTTTGTCCATCACCATCTCGAATCGCTTCAACAATTGCATGGTGTTGGCCGTGCGCGCGAAATAAATGGTCATAGGCTTTATCCAGACCATATTGATCAAAAGCTATGGCAGATGGCGCGACAAAGGGTACGGAATTCAGTCTATCAATAAAGGTTTTCGCAAGTTCTGAACCTGAATGCTCAACAACAGTATTATGAAAACGCGCATTCATTTGACCATACAACTCTTCGTCTTCCGGTTCGAGATGGCGTTTTTGAAACAACTTATCTCCTTCATCAAGACAATCCTGCAAAATCTCCAGAACATCATCTCGATCTTCTCTCTCGGCCAGTAGTCGTCCGGCATAGCCTTCTATAATGGCTCTCAATTCCAATGCGGCACGACATTCTTCTTCTTTGAAAGATTTGACTGAATAACCTCTTTTTCCAACGGGTTCAAGGAAACCTTCAGCAGCTAATGCAGGGATGGCATTACGAATTGGAGTGCGGGATATATCAAGGCGTTTTGCAAGGCCGGTTTCCGTCACACGTTCACCCGCTTCTAACTCACCTGACAGGATCATCTCACGCAGTTGTTGAATAGGACTTGGCATTTCCATATTGATATCTTTGCAAATTAACTCTAATTATGAAACTTATAGATCATAATGTTTAAGTATGAGTCTTACAAAATGCCAGGCAAGGTAATGAGTAAAGCAAGTTAAATACTAATGCGCATTTCTAATGGCGTGTCGAAGATAATCTTTCAAGACGCCTATTTCCTTGCGCGACATACCCTCAAATAACTGTAATTCCAATTCTGCGATCGCCTTGTTACACCGGGCCAGTAGTTGCTTTCCTTCTTTAGTGAGCTGAATTTGTATGATGCGTCCATGATTCGGATCGGGTTCACGTATGATCCAGCCACTTTTCTCCATCATTTGAATCAAGTCATTCGCTGCCTGAGGAGAAACCATGGTGCGTTCGGCAAGCTTTGCATTGGAAAGAGTTCCACTGGTACTAAAAATTGAAAGAGAAGTGTAATGCCTGATCGTCAACCCAAATGGTTTTAGTCTATTGCGAATCTGGCGGCTTATTGCACGATCAGCACGGCCTATCAGATATGAAAGTCCTGTAGGCTCTTTAACCCTGGTTTTTATGTTTTTTCGCCCTTTGCTACCCGTTTTAACCGTCGATGGCTTTTTCACACTCATAAAAAACTCTCTTTTAAAACCGTCATATAAGTTTATATAAATAATCCTTCTTGTGTTAGAAAAAACTTGGTTATATAGTACAACAATAATATCAACTTAGTTGATATCTTTTTTCTACGTACACAGTGAGAATTTAAAAATGAGCAACTACGAAAACCGCTGGGAAACCGTCATGGTTGAAGTAAAAGATAATATTGCCTGGGTAACGCTTAACCGTCCGGACAAACGTAACGCTATGAGCCCCACTCTTAATAGAGAAATGGCCGATGTACTTGAAACCATCGAGGTTGATGAAGAAGCACAAGTAGTCGTAATAACTGGCGCAGGTAGTGCATGGACTGCAGGTATGGATTTAAAAGAGTACTTCCGCGAAATCGACGGTAAACCCGAAATCATATCTGAACGCATGCGTCGCGATGCCTCATACTGGCAATGGAAATTACTGCGTTTTTATACAAAACCGACCATCGCTATGGTTAATGGCTGGTGCTTTGGTGGTGCTTTTTCTCCACTTGTTGCCTGTGATCTGGCCTATTCAGCAGATGAAGCAACTTATGGACTTTCTGAAATTAACTGGGGCATACCTCCAGGCAATTTAGTGAGTAAAGCCGTTGCTGATACCATGGGTCATAGACAATGTATGTATTACGTGATGACCGGTGATACCTGGACCGGAAAAGAAGCTGCTGAAATGGGTCTGGTTAATGCCAGCTATCCATTGGAACAATTAAAAGATGAAGTGACAAAAGTCGCGCAGAAACTGCTTGAGAAAAATCCGTTTGTTTTGCGTATTGCAAAACATGGATTTAAGCGTTGCCGAGAATTAACCTGGGAACAAAACGAAGACTACTTGTATGCCAAGGTTGATCAGGCCATCGGACGTGATCCAGAAAAAGGACGTGAAAAAGGTTTAAAACAATTCCTGGATGATAAAACAATTAAACCCGGATTGCAGACATATAAAAGAGATTAAAAAAGGCAGCGCTGATTGAGTTAGAACTGCCTGGTTTGTTGGGGGGAACTAAACATGTCATCAGAATTAAAACCGAAAGCTGTAGGTAATATCAACCGCCTGTTACGGCCAGGGTCGATTGCCATTGTTGGTGCATCTGCAACCCCCGGAGCACTCGGCAACACGGTGATGCAAATTCTCAATAAGCATAGTTTTTCTGGTGATGTATTTCTTATTAATCCTAAACGTGATGAAATAAATGGACACCCTTGCATCGCCTCACCGATAGATCTTCCTGAAGGTGTTGATGTAGCTATTCTTGCCATCCCCCGTGTTGCAGTACTGGACACCATCAAGGCACTGGCCAGTCGTAAATGTGGTGCTGCCGTTGTTTTCTCTGCAGGCTTTGCTGAAGCTGGTGAAGAAGGTCTCGCGGAGCAACGCGAAATCGGCGAGATAGCACGTGCTGCGGGCATGATTGTTGAAGGACCAAACTGCCTCGGCTGCATTAACTATGTAGACGGTATTCCACTCACCTTTATTGAAGGCCCAATGCCATCACTCGGTGAAAATAAAGGTGTCGCCATCATCTCACAATCTGGCGCGATGGCAGCGGTGTTATCTTCCAATCTGATTGATCGAAACCTGGGCGTATCTTATTTTGTTTCCACCGGTAACGAAGCGGCTTCCGGTGTTGAAGATTATGTGGAATACATGATCGATGATGAGCACACTTCGGTCATCGCCATGATCGTTGAACAATTCCGTAACCCTGCACGCTTTCTGGAATTGGCGGCAAAGGCACGCGAAGCAGGTAAATCCATCGTGTTACTACATCCCGGAAGATCGCAGGCAGCTGCTGAGTCTGCAGCCACACACACAGGTGCCATGGCCGGCGACTATAAAGTCATGAAGACTAAAGTTGAACGCGCTGGCGTTATTGTTGTTAACAACCTGGAAGAACTGGGTGATGTCGTTGACATCGCTGCTCGCGTACCTCGTTTACCCGCCGGCGGTAGTGCTATCTTGACAGAATCGGGAGCATTAAAAGCCCTGACACTGGATCTTTGTGAAGATATTAATTTACCTTTACCTGTGCTCACCGATGAGAATGCCCCGGAGTTACGGGCCGCAATGCCTGAATTTGTCGCGGTCTCAAACCCGGTCGACATGACAGCACAAGCCCTGGTGGATCCGGACATGTATCACCGGATAATGTCAGTACTTATTAATGATGACCGCTTTGGTTCAATTGTATTGGCAATCATCCAGACTGATGATTCGACGACAGAAAAAAAATTCCCACCCATTATTGATGCACTCAAGGAACTCAATTCTGATAAACCGATCATTTTTGCCGGTGTTGATGAGGGTGCAATTGTTAAACAGGAATATAAAGATGGTGTTCGTGCACTTGGCACACCTTATTTTCCGTCACCGGATCGTGCACTGCGGGCCATTAGTACACTTACAGCTTTTACATCGCGGAATTTTAGTAAAACCAATGTCGAACAACTTAAAGCCAATGACCTGCCTGCCAGCGGCGTCATACCTGAATACAAGGCAAAAGCAATTTTAAAACCACTTGGCGTGCCCTTCCCTGCATCCAGATTAGCAACCGACAAGGATGAAGCGATCAGCGCGGCAGAAGCACTGGGCTATCCCGTCGTACTCAAGGCGCAATCTTCTGAACTGTCACACAAATCTGACGCAGGCGGTGTGATCGTCGGGGTTAAAGATGCGGATGGTATTGCTGCAGCATGGGACAAAATAACAAAGGATGTCAGTGCCTATCAGCCGGGGCTTAACCTGGATGGCATCCTGGTTGAGGCCATGGGTGAAAGCGGAGTAGAACTGATTATTGGTGCACAGAACGATCCTGACTGGGGGCCGGTCGTGTTGGTCGGCTTTGGCGGTGTCCAGGCGGAGATCTATCAGGATGTTCGCTTTTTGCCCCCGGACCTAAGCAAGAAAGAAATTATCGATGAACTCAATCAACTCAAAGGTGCAAAATTGCTGAACGGTTTCCGTGGGTCTGCGCCGGTAGACCTCGACACCGTTGCAGAAGTGATTGTGACAATCGGTTGCTTGATGCTAGGTGAGCCGTCTATTGCGGAAATCGACTTAAATCCGGTAGTTGTCTTTCCAAAAGGTGAAGGCGCTGTTGCACTCGATGCCCTCATGCTTGTAAAGAAATGACATAACAATTCAAATTAGTACTATTAGCAATAAAATCATAATTCGTTGCTAATTCCACTTTCAAAACATGATCCTTGCCTCTTTAAAATACTTCCTTCTCAAAACCAAAATTAGTTCAAATCAAAAATAGGCTCATTATGAGTACTTTGTGCGCACATATCATAAAAACACTGCGCCTGTGTGCTCTCGGTAGTTTACGGCACGTGATATGTTTTCCTGGAAAGCTATCAGCTTCAACTTAAGACAAAACCGTTTGTTTGCAATTATTAACTTCTCATTGGAGGCGTTAAAATGGTAGTTCCTGAACATATCCGTACAGATATTGACCTGATTTCCGACGAGGTTCTCAATAATCCCTATCCGACACTAAAAGAGTTACGCGATATGGGACCAGTGACTTATTTTAATAAATACAAGGTTTGGTACGTTTCACGTTATGAACAAACCTTG
>JBNLAL010000069.1:0-7062 GCA_050302115.1 Gammaproteobacteria bacterium
AACCAAAGACGGTGTTTCGGTTGCGAAAGAAATCGAACTGGAAGACAAATTCGAAAACATGGGCGCACAGATGGTAAAGGAAGTTGCTTCCAAGACCTCTGATGTTGCTGGTGACGGTACTACTACCGCTACCGTTCTGGCTCAGGCGATTGTTCGCGAAGGTCTGAAGGCAGTAACTGCCGGTACCAACCCAATGGATATCAAACGTGGTATCGACAAAGCAGTACTTGCTGCTGTTGAAGAATTAAAGAAATTGTCCAAGCCTTGTGAAGACAGTAAAGCAATTGCTCAGGTTGGTACCATCTCTGCTAACTCTGATGATTCAATCGGTAGTCGTATTGCTGAAGCAATGGAAAAAGTCGGTAAAGAAGGTGTTATTACTGTTGAAGAAGGTTCAAGTCTCGAAGATGAACTGGACGTTGTTGAAGGTATGCAGTTTGATCGTGGTTATCTTTCTCCCTACTTCATCAATGATCAACAAACCATGAGCGTTAACCTGGAAGACCCTTTCATCCTGTTACATGACAAGAAGATCTCAAACGTACGTGATTTACTTCCAGTACTGGAAGGTGTTGCGAAATCAGGTAAACCTTTATTGATTGTTGCTGAAGACATCGAAGGTGAAGCATTGGCTACCCTGGTTGTTAACAACATGCGCGGTATCGTCAAGGTTGCTGCTGTTAAGGCACCGGGTTTCGGTGATCGTCGTAAAGCTATGCTGGAAGATATCGCTATCCTGACTGCAGGTACCGTGATTTCTGAAGAAGTTGGTCTGAGCCTGGAAAAAGCAACGCTGGATGATCTGGGTAGTGCAAAACGCATTCAGATTACCAAGGAAAACACCACGATTATCGATGGTGCAGGTAAGACTGCCGACATTGAAGCCCGTGTTAACCAGGTTCGTCAGCAGATTGAAGATTCTACTTCAGACTACGATCGTGAAAAACTTCAGGAACGTGTGGCTAAACTCGCTGGCGGTGTTGCTGTCATCAAGGTTGGCGCTGCAACTGAAATTGAAATGAAAGAGAAGAAAGCACGCGTTGAAGATGCATTACATTCTACTCGTGCCGCAGTTGAAGAAGGTGTTGTACCTGGCGGTGGTGTTGCATTACTTCGTACCCTGGCAAACGTTTCCAAAGTGAAAGGTGACAATCACGATCAACAGATCGGTATTGATATCCTGAAGCGTGCTATAGAAGAACCACTGCGCCAGATCGTGACCAACGCTGGTGAAGAAGCCTCTGTTATCCTGAATAAGGTGGCTGAAGGTAAAGGCAACTATGGTTACAATGCTGCTTCAGGTGAGTTTGGTGACATGATTGAAATGGGTATTCTTGATCCAACTAAAGTTACCCGTTCAGCGCTGCAAAATGCTGCGTCAGTTGCCAGCTTGTTGTTAACCACCGAAGCAATGGTTGCTGAAATACCAAAGGAAGAACATTCTCACCCAATGCCTGACATGGGCGGCATGGGCGGAATGGGTGGAATGATGTAATTCATTCTAACTATACTTCCAAGTAAGTTAAAAAAACCCGCCGAAAGGCGGGTTTTTTATTGTATCAATTTAAATATTAATTTTTAAATTATCAGCCACATACAGAGAGTGCTAGCTTCCCTCATCAATATTTTTTTTGATATGTTCTAAAGCAAATAACTAAAACAATCGATAACGTGATTAAGAGTGCAGGAAAGTCGGTTTAAAAACTTGACTGGAGGTAAGCATGACGCAGTTTGTTAATAACGTCGATTTAATTACCACATCGAATGTGAATGAGTATTTTAATGAAGCAATTCATGATGCCATTTCACATCAAAACATCTCTCCAAAAGATGAAACCATTGTTTATATCGTAAACCTTCTTAGCCACTACACGTTGTCTGAAAATATTTATGATAAAGGTGAAGAAGGAAAATCAATTAAACCATTAGCCTTTATTTATAAAGATGCTATTGAGGCCAGAACGGATGAAGAAAGAAACCATCATCTTAGAAAGCTGGGCGATGTGGCCTTATTCATTTCAGGTTTTTTTGCACAAAGTTTAAATCGAAGCCTGGTTGGTGTTGATTATTTTGTCTCTATGGGTGGCAATGCTTATAGTTCTCTGGCAGATCGCTTTAGACGTAATGATATTAGTGATGTGTTTGCTGATCTTTCAGAACAATTCCTGTCTTATGTTGATGTGTTGATGGAAGTTCGGGACAGCTCTGAATTGAAATATGACAGTGATGTCTTGTGTCTGTATGAAAACTGGTTGAATACCGGTAGTGAGTATGCCCGTAAACGCTTGCAGGAAAGTGGTATTCTGACTTTTCCTGTTAATAGCAAAAAACACTAATCGGGAGTTTCCTATGTCTCTCGATTATTTTCAGGAAAGATTGCAGGACATCTATGAAATAGATGTTAAACATCGAGCTCATGATTTTTTAATCAGTGATGCAATACTTGTTGATATGCTTCTGGGCAATAAACCTTCTGTTCCTGCGAAAGAAAAATTGTTGATTGCCGAGCATGCCGAAGGCATGGATCTGTCACTCTATATATCCGAAGATGTGATAGCACATATAGAAAGTGCACATCCCATTGAACTGTTGATTTCAGGCAAGCATTCAGAGTTTTGTTTGATACTTGAAGGCGTCAGTCATTTCCTCTACCTGGTCTGGAATGCAAAACATTATCGGCAAGTCACCTTGTTTGAAATGGAGTTACAGGCGGAAATAGACAAGTTCATTTTCTTGCATGCCTATTATTCTGATGAAACTGAGAACAATAATTCGTCTGGTATACGTAACTGGTTATTTGAATCACATAGTTATAATGACAATCTCAATAATGATGAGTTAACGCGTTATGAACAGGCCAATTACTATGCCGGAAAGTACTGTATGGGGTTGCAGCAACAATTCAGATTGTCAGGTGAAAACAAAGACTTGTTAAATGAGTTACGGCGCTTTTACCGTTTTAGCCGTGCAGACAAATTGCGTTATATTAATCGTTTAAACTAGTTCTAACGCTTCATCGCGTCAAAGAAGTCAGCATTGTTCTTTGTTGCCTTCAGACGTTCCAGCAGGAACTCCATAGCAGCCAGTTCTTCCATCGGATGTAACAACTTGCGCAGGATCCACATCTTTTGCAATTCGTCTTCACCGGTTAATAATTCCTCACGACGGGTGCCGGAACGGTTGATATTGATAGCAGGGTAGATACGTTTTTCAGCAATCGTACGATCCAGGTGTAATTCCATATTACCGGTACCTTTAAATTCCTCGTAAATCACATCATCCATCCTGGAGCCGGTATCGACCAGAGCAGTTGCAATAATGGTTAAACTGCCACCTTCTTCAATATTACGTGCCGCACCAAAAAAGCGCTTTGGTCTTTGCAGTGCATTAGCATCAACACCACCGGTGAGTACCTTGCCTGAGGCAGGGATTACCGTGTTATAGGCGCGAGCCAGTCGGGTGATTGAATCAAGTAGAATAACAACGTCTTTTTTGTGTTCAGTTAAACGTTTGGCACGTTCAATGACCATTTCGGCAACCTGTACGTGACGGCTGGCCGGTTCGTCAAATGTACTGGAAATGACTTCACCGCGAACCGAACGGGCCATTTCAGTCACTTCTTCAGGACGTTCATCAATTAACAGGACAATCAGGTGTACTTCGGGATGATTATGGGCAATGGATTGTGCAATGCTTTGCAGGATCATCGTCTTACCGGCCTTTGGTGGAGAGACGATCAAACCACGTTGTCCTTTCCCGATTGGAGCAGCCAGGTCAATAATTCTTGGTGTTAAATCTTCCGTACTGCCATTACCGATCTCGAGATTAAGGCGATCATGGGCAAATAAAGGTGTCAGGTTTTCAAAAAGAATTTTTCCTTTTGCTTTTTCCGGAGATTCAAAATTGATTTCATTAATCTTGAGCAAGGCAAAATAACGTTCACTGTCTTTTGGCGGTCTAATCTTGCCCGAAATATTATCGCCAGTACGTAAATTGAAACGTCTAATCTGGCTGGGAGAGACATAGATATCATCCGGGCCGGCCAGGTATGAACTGCCCGCAGACCGTAAAAAACCAAAACCATCTTGTAAGATTTCCAACACTCCATCGCCATAGATGTCTTCTCCTTTTTTGGCCTGAGCCTTGAGGATTTCAAAGATGACGTCCTGTTTACGGGAGCGGGCCAGGTTATCAAGGCCGAGTTCGGAAGAGAGAGAGATAAGTTCAGATGCGGGTTTTTGTTTCAGTTCTGTCAGGTTCATAGACTTGGTGCTTTCATAAAGTTAATGAAAAAATAAATTTTTGGCATTTAACAAACGAGGATCGCCTGCTAAAAAAATTAATTCTATCTTGTGGTTTTGAGGGTTTGGTTTGGTTTGTTAAGTAGAAAAGTTTTACTTATCTTTATAGTTACCAAATTAGCACTTGTTTTTATATTCGTCCAGTTAAATTTATAAAAAATACCTATATATTACTGTCAATAAAGGCTTCCAGCTGCGATTTTGACGCTGCCCCAACCTTGGTAGCCACAACATCGCCATCTTTAAACAGGATTAGAGTCGGTATTCCTCTCACACCATATGTCATCGGCGTATTTTGATTTTCGTCGATATTAATTTTAGCGACGGTTAATTTATCCTTGTATTGATCGGCAAGTTCGTCGAGGATAGGCGCAATCATTTTACAGGGACCACACCATTCGGCCCAAAAATCCAGGATAACAGGTTGTTCTGCTTTAAGAACTTCATCTTCAAAACTGGCATCACTTACATGCAAAATATTGTCGCTCATTAATTTTAAATCTCATTTGTGTATGAAGATGCAATTTCAACTAAATTGTAGGTTAATTGCAAGTTTTGATATTTAGATAAAAATTTATTCTATTGAATCAATGACGGAAAAAAAGATAAAAACAACTGAATTTAAGCAATTTGCGCTGGATGAGCGCTTACTTAAGGTGCTCGATGAAATCGGGTTTAAAAACTGCACACCGATTCAGGCAGAGTGTTTGCCTTTGGTGCTGAATGGTCATGATGTTGCCGGGCAGGCACAAACCGGTACCGGGAAAACGGCTGCATTTTTGCTTTCCACTTTTCATTACCTGCTAACAAATAAAGCGACAGAAAATTCCAATCTACGTGCTTTGATCATAGCGCCGACCCGGGAGCTAGCCATTCAGATCCATAATGATGCAGAAATCTTTAATCGTTATTGCGGTTTAAAGCTGGCTCTGGTTTATGGTGGTGTCGATTATGAAAAACAGCGATCTTCGCTTGCCGGTGGTGTTGATGTTTTGATCGGGACCCCGGGTCGTTTAATTGATTATTTCAAGCAGGGAGTGTTTGGTTTAAAGTCAGTTGAGGTCGTTGTACTGGATGAGGCCGATCGTATGTTTGATCTCGGTTTTATCAGTGATATTCGTTATATATTACGACGTATGCCCAAGGCAGGTAAGCGTATCAATATGCTTTTTTCAGCGACTTTGTCTTACCGGGTTATGGAGCTCGCCTACGAACACATGAATGATCCGACACTGGTCAAGATTAAGTCGGAACAGGTTACTGCAGATAAGGTAACGCAACTTTTATATCATGTTGCCAATGATGAAAAAATTTCGTTATTACTTGGTTTATTAAAACGGATGGATCCGCATCGGACCATTGTTTTTGTCAATACGAAAAGAGTAGCAGAAAAGGTCTGGGCCTATCTTGAAGGCAATGGTATTCATTCCGCTATTTTGTCCGGAGATGTCCCACAGAGAAAACGGCAACGGCTTTTCAGTGAGTTTTCCAAAGGCGAAATAAAGGTGTTGGTCGCCACTGATCTGGCTGCACGTGGATTACATATTCCCGATGTGAGTCATGTCTTTAACTTTGATCTGCCGCAGAATTCCGAGGATTACGTACACCGTATTGGCAGGACGGCACGAGCCGGGGCGAGTGGTGATGCTGTTAGTTTCGCCTGTGAAGATTATGTTTATTCCCTGATGGATATTGAGTCATACATTGGACATGCTATCCCTGTTGCCTCAATTACAGAAGACTTGTTGGTCACTCCGGAACCACCGGTAAAGAAAAAGCATCATAAACAGCAGCCTCATGCTGGAAAGAAAAAATCCGGAAAACGTCCGCGCAGACGTCCAACCTCCAACAGGAAAAAAGACTAGAAACTTAGGCCAGCTGTTTTTTAATCCACTCCCCAATCATCCGAATCTCCTCGAGACACACAGCATGTTCCATGGTGTACTCGTACCATTCAACTGAATAACCCTGTTCTTTTAAAGCTTCAGATGAATGGCGTCCATGAATAGCGGGGATAACCGGATCGTACAAACCATGTGCCATAACGATCGAAACATCTTTATTTGCTTCACTGATTTCATTTGCTAAGCGATCAGGTAATGGTAAATATGTTGATAAAGCCAGTATACCAGCCAGTTTTTCCGGATAGCGTAAACCGGCATGCAATGCGATAGCTCCTCCCTGGGAAAAGCCAGCCAGAATAATTTTATTAGATGTAATACCCGAGTTAATTTCGTGTTCAATGTAATTATTAATCAACCCGGATGATGCAATTATTGCATCTGCATCTTCCACTTCCCTGAGATTGGCAGATTTAACGTCATACCATGCACGCATGGCCATACCACCATTAATTGTTACCGGGCGTACGGGTGCATTGGGGAAAATAAAACGTGCTCCCAAATCTTCAGGCAAGCCCAATTCAGGCACTATGGGTTCAAAATCATGTCCATCGGCACCGAGTCCGTGTAACCAGATGACACTGGCTTTATGTTCTGACTTTGGTTCGATGACGACGGCATCTGGTGTAAACGACATCTTTTATTCTCATTGTTATTAAAAAATATTCTGTGGGGACACTGTGCGGACACCCGCCGACGCCCCCCACAAGCCCCCGCAAGACCCCCCGGGGGGCCTCCGCTCCCGGCCCTCTGCAGGACCGCGTCAGCGCGACATCGGAAACCGCTCCGGGTCCTTGAGGTACTCGATCAGCGCCAAGCGTTCCTCGTGGGTAAAGGGCCGGTCCCAGAAGACATGCCCC
>JBNLAL010000070.1:0-7041 GCA_050302115.1 Gammaproteobacteria bacterium
ATAACCTGATAATTTTGAGGAGATAACCATGGCAGAGAACGTTGTGATTGTTGCGGCAGCTCGTACCGCAATTGGCAATTTTGGTGGTTCTTTATCCGGAACACCGGCCCAAACACTGGGGGCAACAGTAATATCTGAAGTAATAAAACGTGCTGGTATTAAACCGGAACAGGTCGATGAAGTCATCTTTGGCCATGTACTCACTGCCGGAAGTGGCCAGAATCCAGCGAGGCAAGCTGCCATAATTGCTGGCTTACCACATGCTGTACCATGTATGACTATTAATAAAGTATGTGGTAGTGGCTTAAAAACCGTACACCTTGCTGCACAAGCTATTAAATGCGGTGATGCCGATATCGTCATAGCCGGCGGTCAGGAAAACATGAGTTTATCACCACATGTATTACCCAAATCCAGAAATGGACAAAAAATGGGTGACTGGAAAATGCAAGACTCAATGATTGTTGATGGCCTGTGGGATGCTTTTAATGATTACCATATGGGTACGACTGCAGAAAACATTGCAAAACAATATGGCATCTCTCGTGAAGAACAGGATGAGTTTGCTGCAGCCTCTCAACAAAAAACAGAAGCCGCACAAAAAGCAGGCAAATTTGATGAAGAAATTGTTCCTGTTGAAATACCCCAACGAAAAGGTGATCCCATTGTTTTTGACAAAGATGAATTTCCCAAAGCTGGTGTGACGACCGAAGGAATAGCTAAACTGCGTCCTGCATTTGATAAAGAAGGTACTGTCACTGCAGCAAATGCCTCAGGTATTAATGATGGTGCCGCTGCTGTACTTGTTATGTCTGAAAGCAAAGCAAAGGAATTGGGCTTAGAGCCAATGGCCACTATTAAAGCCTATTCGAGTGCAGGCGTTGATCCTGCCATCATGGGAACCGGTCCGATTCCTGCGAGTAAGCGTTGTCTGGAAAAAGCAGGCTGGTCTGTTGATGATCTCGACCTGGTTGAAGCTAACGAGGCATTCGCAGCACAAGCTATCTCGGTTAACCGTGATGTTGGTTGGGATGTCAATAAAGTAAATGTGAATGGGGGAGCAATAGCCATTGGACATCCAATTGGAGCTTCAGGTTGTCGCGTATTGGTTACCCTTCTTCATGAAATGAAACGCAGTGACGCCAAAAAAGGTCTTGCCACATTATGTATTGGTGGCGGTCAAGGTGTTGCACTAGCCGTAGAGAGGTAATGGATGATGTCTAATTTAAACGGAAAAGTAGCATTGGTTACAGGCGGTACCGGTGGGATTGGTGCTGCGATTTGTCTAAAACTTGCAGAAGCGGGTGCTAAAGTCGCTACAAATTACAGAAATAAAGAAAAAGCAGAGGCATGGCAGCAGGAAATCAAAGATAAAGGCTATGATGTTGCAATCTATCAAGCTGATGTGTCTGATTATGAAGCATGCAAAGAAATGCTAAAACAGATTGAATCCGATTTGGGACCTATCGACATACTGGTCAATAATGCCGGCATAACCAAAGATACGACCTTAAGGAAGATGACCAAGGATAAATGGGATGCTGTTATGAAGATTAACCTTGATGGTTTATTTAATGTGACACAACCTATTATTGAAGGCATGACTAACCGTGGTTGGGGAAGAATTATTAACATCTCTTCAATTAACGGTCAGAAAGGGCAATTGGGGCAGACCAATTACACTGCTACAAAAGCAGGTATGCATGGTTTTACTATGTCTTTGGCCCAGGAAGTAGCACGTAAGGGTGTCACCGTTAATACAGTATCACCAGGATATATTGCTACCGATATGGTCATGGCTGTCCCTGAAGAAATTCGGAATAATATCATTGCCCAGATTCCTGTTGGAAGGCTCGGAACTCCGGAAGAAATTGCAGCTCTGGTAGGTTTTCTGGTCTCTGATGAGGCGGGTTTCACGACCGGAGCAAATTATGCGATGAACGGTGGACAACATATGATGTAAACTGCAGTCCAAGCAAACGAATTCCGTTTGCTTGGATTACATACTTAAGTCAGGGGCATAATATGGAAGAGAAGCGAATAATAAAAAAATATCCTAATCGACGTTTGTACGATACGGAAGAAAGTAAATACATCACCTTGGAAGATATTAAAAAGCTGGTTCTGGCCAATAAGGACTTTATTGTTAAAGATGTTAAAACCGATGAAGATTTGACCCGAACCATACTCCTGCAAATTATCATTGAGCAGGAAGATGATGGAGAACCACTTTTCTCAACTCAGGCTTTATCTCACATTATTCGATTCTATGGAGATTCGGTCCAATCAGTTGCTGGCGATTATTTACAGAAAAGTATCGATTTATTCGTATCTCAGCAAAAACAAATTCAGGAACAACTCCAATCTGCTGTAAACACCAGCCCATTAACAGCAATGGCAGAAATGACAGAGCAAAACCTGGATATGTGGAAAAAAATGCAAGAAAACTTTTTCAAATCAGCCATGCAAAACTCGCCTTTTAATCAAAATAAAGATAAAAAAGAAAAATAATTAAAAAATATTCTCTTTAAAATAATTATCTATATAAATCAAGTAGTTATATAGTTTATTTTTATCATAATTTCTGTTGATCGCTATTGACATTCGCTCGAAACACGTCTATGCTGCACTGCAATAATGTTGCAATGCACAAACCAATGTTAGGAGTAAACGCGATGAATAATGAAATGATTGAAAACATGAATAAATTAGGCAAGACCTCATATGATGCTATGAAAGAATTCTATGACATCAATATGAAAATTGTGGGTCAATTTACCGAACAACAAATGGCATTGATTAATCTGACCATGGAATGCGCTACAGCGCAGATGGAAATGATTGGCAAGTCAAAAGGCTACAAAGACATCCTGAATGGCCAAACCAGCTTGTTCAACGAAACCAGCGAAAAAGTTCAGGGTATTGCTCGTAATACGATGGATATCATGAATGAAAGTAAAGACGAAGTCAGTGCCTGGGTCGAAAAAGGCGTAGAAGATGCTTCTGCCATCGTCCCATTTGTTAAGAAATCTGCCTAGTAGATAAAAAAAACCGCATCCTGTTTAATCAGGATGCGGTTGCTTATAGATTTAAATTACCCCTACTTATTTCCACAGTTCACAAAGAGCTGTGGATTTTTTTTAATGATTATTTTTTGTTAAGTCAGTTAATCCTTCATCAATATTCTGACTTTCCTTTGCAGAATCATTACGCATTGAATCAATATAAGCCAGATAGTCCTGACTGACATCGCCCGTCACATATTCACCAGTAAAACAAGACGTATCAAAACTACTAATATCATTATTACCTCGACTGGCTGAATCTATCAAATCTTCAATATCCTGATATATCAACCAATCAGCCCCTATTGTTTTCGAAACCTCTTCAGTAGTACGGTTGTGGGCAATTAATTCATGAGCGGATGGCATATCAATACCGTAAACATTTGGATAACGTACCGGAGGAGCAGCAGAGGCGACATAAACTCTTTTTGCACCAGCCTCCCTTGCCATCTGCACTATTTCCCTGGAAGTTGTGCCCCTGACAATAGAATCATCAACCAACAATACATTTTTATCTTTAAATTCAAGTTCAATTGCATTCAATTTCTGGCGAACTGATTTTTTTCGAATGCTTTGACCCGGCATGATGAAGGTTCGGGGGATATAACGGTTCTTAACAAACCCCTCGCGATATTTCACTCCCAGTTCATTTGCCAATGGCAACGCAGCTGTCCTGCTGGAATCAGGAATTGGAATTACAACATCAATATCATGGTCAGGATAAAGTTGTAGAATTTTTTGTGCCAACTTTTCTCCCATACGTAGGCGTGCCTTGTGAACCGAAATACCATCGATGATTGAATCCGGTCTCGCCAGATAGACATGCTCAAAGATACACGGATTATAATGCGGATCATCCGAACACTGTTGCGTATACAATTGCCCATCAACTGAAATGAAGACCGCTTCCCCAGGTTCAATATCACGCAATAATTCAAAGTCCAGGGTATTAATGGCAACACTCTCAGACGCAATTATAAACTCGGTACCTATATCCGTTTTCCGCTCACCAAAAACTATCGGTCTAATGCCATTCGGGTCACGGAATCCCAGAATTCCTACACCGGTAATCATGGCGACTACGGCATAAGCTCCCCGACAACGTTGATGCAACCTTCTAATCGCCTGGAAAATATCTGCTGGTTGCAAATCACTACGTAATTTGCCGATTGAACTCAGTTCATGAGCAAGAATGTTTAACAAAACCTCAGAATCAGAGTTTGTATTCAGATGGCGTAAATCATCTCGCATCAAATCTTCTTTTAATGCATCAGCATTGGTCAGATTACCATTATGGGCCAAAGTGATGCCATAAGGTGTGTTGACATAAAATGGTTGAGCCTCTGCAGCTGAAGAACAACCCGCCGTAGGATAGCGAACATGGCCTATTCCCATATTCCCTTTCAAATTAAGCATATGACGCGTATGGAAAACATCCCGAACCATACCGTTTTCTTTTCGCAGATAGAGTTTACTACCGTCACAGGTCACCATACCTGCGGCATCCTGGCCACGATGCTGCAAGACAGTCAGTCCATCATAAATGGCCTGGTTAACAGGGTTCTTGGCTACGATTCCAATTATTCCGCACATGATTGGATTATAGAATTATTGTTGTAATTCGTCTTGTGGAAGTTCATAAGAATGATACTCTTGAAATGACTCTGGAAGAAATTGTGAACCCCATATACTAATACGTTCAAACGGTTCAACCAACCGGGATTCATCCCACCACGATTCTGTTGGAAATGCCGTAAATCCAGCTAGAAAGACGACCACCGCAACAATCAATCCACCGAGACCCATTCCAAAAAACAATCCTAATATACGATCTGCAGCGGTTAATCCCGTTCTACCTAATAACTTTACAATGAGATAACTGATACCACTCAATATCAACAAACTAATAATAAAGAGCCCGATAAAAGCAAGTATCATTCTCAATAAAGGAGTATCAACATAATTTTCCAATAAGGGTGAAAAATACGGTACCAGTTTCACAGAAAGCCCCAAAGAAACTGCCCAGGCAAGTAAGGAAAATACAATATTCAGAAAACCATAGAAAACGCCCACAATACTTGGCAAGGCAATAACACACAGTATGATTATATCAGCCGTAGACATTTAACCCTCAGTTCTGCTTTCACAAAGCATTACATTACGGATATTGAAGAACGATACCATCAAGTTTCATTTTTGTTTTTATCTGTTTAAGTAAAGCATCTGCATCAGAACGAAGTAACTCTGGCCCCACCCTGACTCGATAAGCAGTTTCATTCTTTTGTTTTATTGGCTCAACAAATGCCGGAAAACCGGACTTTCTTAATTGAAGATTGAGTTTGTCCGCATTCACCTTGCTGGAAAAACTTCCTAATTGAACCACCCAGGCGGATAGACCAACCTGTTTATCACTGCTTTTCTTTTCTGATTTAACGTTCTGCTGCTTTGCTACATCAGACTGTTCTGGCGATGATTTATCTGGCTCTTCTTCAGATGATTCTATGGAGATGGAAGTTGTTTCTTCTTGTCCAACATTTTCCATCGGTTGCTCTTCTGTTGAAATTGATTGAACCGGTTCAAGAGTATCATTCAATGGAATAAGTTTTGAATTAAATTCATCCTCCGGGCGAGCCGGGATATTTGTTTTTGTAATAGAGCCCGTTTCCACAGGACCAGTAAGTATCATTGGTATAAAAATAACCGCAATGATGACAAGAACCGAAGCCCCAACCAAACGTTCTTTCAATCTTTGCTGCATACCTTTCAATAATCTCACATTAATAATCGGAGTGCGGCCCCGACAGTTAAAAATGACCCGGTAATAATTATACGATCTCCTGGTACCGTGGTAACTTTTAGATTTTCAAGTGCCTCCGCCACATTTGCATAAGCATTAACATTACTAATTATGCCGATTTCAGCCATATTCGTAATTAAAAATGCCGCATCGCACCCTCTTTCCTCATCCAATGTCACTATATTCCAACTATCGGCTACATTATTTAACTCGCGAAAAAATTCCTTATGATCCTTATCTTTCAACATTCCAACCAAAAAATGAGTTTTACCATGACAAGGAATTGCCTTTAGATTTGCAATCAATGCCTTTACCGATTCGCGATTGTGAGCAACATCCAGTATCTTCTGCACTTCACCGGGTATAAATTGCATTCGTCCATTTAAACGAAAGCTGCTCAATCCTTTCCGAATGGATTCTTCCGAAACAGGATAATCACGCTGAATTTTTTCCAGGACCATTAGAACGCCAGCCGCGTTTTGTAATTGAAAATCGCTGTACTGTAATGGCCTTGGTAATTCCTTCCACTCATTCTGTCCTGATCGCCATATCCAATGATCTGCTTCCATTTCATAAGTGTAATCACGTCCTGCAATAAATAACGGTGTCCCTAATGCATCAGCACAATCCAGAATACTTTGTGGAGGATTTGGATCTGAACAGACGGCAGGCGCTTTATTCCTGAAAATTCCGGCTTTTTCTCTCCCTATTGTTTCCCGGTTATCACCCAACCATTGTTGATGATCCACATCAATGCTGCTAATTAAGGCAGCGTCAGCATCAAGTATATTAACTGCATCCAAACGTCCTCCTAACCCCACTTCCAGAATGGCTAATTCAACCTTATATTGTCTGAATAGATCGAGTGCTGCCAGGGTTCCAAATTCGAAATAAGTGAGAGAAATATCGCCACGGGCACGATCAATACGATCAAATGATTCGCATAATTCCTCATCGGTCGCCTCTCTACCGTTAATACAAATACGTTCGTTATACTTAAGCAAGTGAGGAGAAGTATATCGACCAACACTGTATCCGGCCGCACGAAGAATCTGATCCAGCATGGTAACACTCGAACCTTTACCATTTGTCCCGGCAACACTGATTACTGTATAAGCAGGCTTTAACAAACCCATGTTGTTGGCAACACGCCGACATCGTTCCAGTCCCAGTTCGATA
>JBNLAL010000071.1:0-7027 GCA_050302115.1 Gammaproteobacteria bacterium
CTGACAATAAAGATCGCGTTTTATTATCCAGATGCTTTCCACCTTCTTTCAGGAACTGAAAGTAAGGCCCTATTGCCTCTTTCCTGACTTTTAATAAATAATTCAACGCATCACTCATTACTCTCACCTTCAGGGCTTGGCCACTTTCTGGGTGGCATTTCTACTGTATAATTAATTTTTCTTTGATTATAGATATCATCAAGTAAAACTGTTTTGGTTGGGTTATAGTAATCCTGATGTATCGACATTATATGTATTTTAGGATCTGCTGCTTTAATTAACTCTTCTGCTTTTTTAAATAGTAACGTAGATTGAATCACTCGACGTACCGGTATATGAACAGAAACCACGCCGGCACGATGACTTTCCCTGCGCGTACAGGCATTCTCATTCTTTTTCTGAAAACAACGCACTCCCACATCAAAAACCAGCTTGCCTGTTTCAGCATCTATGGTTCTGATATTTGTTTCAACAAAATCCAGTTTTACTTTCGTATTTATTCCGAATAACGCAAAGTAATCCGCGATAACAAACAAAATTGCCAGAACTACTATTGTTAACACCCCAAAAATAATTTTTTTCTTCATAATTTTAATTAGTCCCGACGCAAACGATCACTGACTGAAATAGGTGTAGGATATTTCAGCACAATGACATATGACGAAACAATAAAGGTTAACAATGTTGAAAGTTGTATCAAATAGGATGTTTTATCAACTATAAAGCCTGAGTCTACAGCAAGTACAGCAATCAATAAGGAAAACTCGCTGATTTGTCCTAACCGAAAACCCGTTTCTAATGAAACATGTTTTTTCTCGCCTTCCATTCGTAGTAACCAGCTAATAACAACTGGTTTTATTATCAAGGCTGCCGCAGCGAGAATGGTTGAAGGAATTATTATTTCGTCAATTATTGACATGTTGAACCCTGCACCCAACGAGAAAAAGAAAATAATCAGAAAAAAATCTCGTAATGGTTTTAAACGTTCGGTAATAAACAGGGCAATGGGACTCGATGCAAGAGTTACGCCCGCGATAAAAGCACCAATCTCATGAGAGAGACCAACATAGTGTGCCAATTCAGCGATTCCCAAACACCATGCAATCGCTAATAGAAATATATATTCATGTATTTGATCGAAACGTTGAATTAACTTAATCAATATAAATTTTTCGATCAAATAAACTATGCCAATCAATACAGGCAAATAAACCAGTTGCATAGCAATATCAATAATCAGGTTTCCGCCTTTACCATATCCCTGTAATAACAAAAGGATAACAATCGCAATTAAATCCTGAATCAAAAGAACACTGATAATGATCTGGCCAGTATGTTTATGATGCAAGGTTGTTGTCGGCAACAATTTCAAACCAATGATAGTACTGGAAAACATCATGACAGAACCAATCAATAGAGCCTGTAGCAATTCATAACCGAAAGCATAACCGATAACAAAGCCAATCAAACAAAATACAGCCGAACTCAATAAAGTAACTTCAGTCGCCTCACGCAACATTTGCCATAATTGCTGTGGCAACAGATCCAGCCCTAAGAGATATAATAGAAAAATAATTCCGATATTGGATATGTCACTAATTAATTCGGCATCATTAATATAGCCCATGCCCCATGGACCTAATATCAAACCCAAAACAATATACGCCACAATCATCGCCTGCCTGGCATACAATGCCGCCGTAGCAAAAAATGCTGCTCCGGTAAAAATCAGAAAGATTGAAAACTCTATTGATGATTCATCCATACTAAATATTACTTAACTCGCTTTTTTGCAATTTCGCTTTCATTTTATCCATTCTCTTGATAGATACCGGTAACTTTGTTTTTAATTCCTGAGTAAATAAAGAGATCCTGAGTTCTTCGATCATCCAGCGATATTCATCGAGTAACTCACTAAAACTGTTCGTCTCGTAAGCATTATCTACTAATTTCTTGATATGGTTCCAGTGCTCTTGTATTAACAAGGTATTTTTTCGATCTTTCTCGACAGAATATTCCAGTTTTTCGAGACGTTTCATAATTGATTCAAGGTATCTTGGATATTCATTAAGATATTTTAACGACACATCATCAATAAAACCGGCATAAAGCATATAGTCCATTTGCTCTTCAATATCGGCAGTCACAAATTCATGTGCAGTGACATCCGACTCCGAAAGTCTTGCAATGACTTTATGATAAAGCTGCAAAATCTTCTCCAATAAGCGGCAAATATTTTCAGCATTCAACAGAAGCCTCGATTCGCCTTGCACCAATTTGGACATAAATTGTTCACGCTTGCGTATTAATGTCCTTTCATAGAGATATGTTTCATCTATGACCAAATTCACAATCGCATCCAGTAACTCTTCTTTAGAACCAAAACCTGCATATAACAAAGCCAACTTGTCCAGTTTACGCAGATTTTTCCTGAGATACTTAAGCTCTTTAGCTATTGCCAGCTTAAACAAGGCGCGCAGCCCATACTTCAGATAATATTCCGCCGTTTCCCGACTATCAAAGGCATGAATATAAACCTTGCCCTCTTCTTCAATGATTGAAGGATAAACAGTTATATCATTGTCATTAATTTTGATTTTTTTACTGACAGGCAAATCACCAAAGTTCCACTCACTAACTTCTTCATCATTCTGGGTATGTTCAACTGCCTGATGAAACGCTTGTTCTGATTCCGAAGCCAGTTTTTGTTTTAAAAATGACAAATCTTTTGATTGCTCAACCAGATTATTTTCTGCATCAACAACGCGAAAATTGATCTTTAAATGTTCAGGTAACACGGACTCCGACCAATCACTATCCTGGATATCCAGTGAACGTGTTCGATAAAGATAATTTGCAAGGTTTCTCTTTAAAGAAATTTTATGGTTACTGATATTTTCAGCGCATTCCCTGGCCACAGTAGGTATCGGTACTAATATCTTTCTGATATATTTCGGCAAAGATTTCAGTAACAGCATTATTTTTTCTTCCAACATGCCGGGCACAAGATAATCAATCGTGTTTTCATCCAATTGATTTAATACCTGTAAAGGTAACTCGACATTAACACCATCATCGATTTCACCTGGAGTGAGTTTATATTCCACAGGAATCTTGATGCTTTGCGAATGTATAACATCGGGAAATAAATCATCGATTTTTTCCTGATTAACATCAGTCACAACCGCGTCTTTATTCAAAAACAAAGCTTCTTTCTGTTCTTTGTTTAATTTTTTTAGCCAGGTAGCAAAAGATTGTTCATCGTAAACATCATCAGGAATATGTTTTAAATAAAAATCATAAATGGCTTCCTCATTCAGAATATCCGGGCGACGTGTTTTTGTTTCCAGTTTTCTGATGTCATTAATAATACGGTTATTATGTTTGTAAAAAGCAGCACTCGATGCAAAATCACCTTCTACCAATGCATGTCGAATAAAGATTGTTCTAGCTTCTGCCGGTTTTACCTGACCATAATTAACCTTCTTACCTGCCATTAGCGTCATTCCGTATAAACTGACTTTTTCCAGCGCAATAACACGTGCACTCTTAGTTTCCCAAACAGCATCCGAGTATTCGTATTTCAGCAGGTGTTTTGCCGTATTAATCACCCATTGAGATTCAATACGGGCCACATTCCTTGCAAACAGGCGTGATGTCTCGACCAGTTCTGCTGCAACGATCCATTTTGGCTTCTTATTAAACTGACCGGAAGCCGGGAATAAATATAAGGAAATATCTCGAGCACCCGTGTATTCATGTTTATCCGATAGAAAAGCGACATGACTCGGCATGCCTGAAAGTATTGCGCAATGAATATTTTGATAACTCGCCTGATCTGAATTAATACTTAAGTTTAATTCGGTACACATATGGCGTAATTGTCGATGTATATCCAGCCATTCACGCATACGCATATAGGAAAGAAAATTCTGTTGGCATAGCTTCCTCATTTTGTTTTGAGAAAGTTTTTTCATCTGCTTGTGGTAAAACTGCCAAATATTAATAAACCAGAGGAAATCAGAATTTTCATCGACAAACTGTTCATGCGCCTTATCGGCTTTCTCAGCATTATCAATCGGTCGTTCCCTCGGGTCCTGAATACTCAACGCACTGACGATAATTAAAATTTCACCAAGGCAATTAAATTCATCGGCCGCCATTAATATCCTGGCATAACGTGGATCCAGAGGTAAACGTGCAATTTTTCTCCCTAATGAGGTCAGCATATCGTTGGCATCAATGGCATTGATCTCACGCAACACTCTCAAACCATCGTTCACAAACTTCTTGTCAGGTGGTTCGATAAAAGGAAATTCAGCAATCTCTCCCAGTTTCAAAGACTTCATTTGCAAAATCACCGAAGCTAAATTAGTTCTGAGAATTTCAGGCTGCGTAAACTCCTGTCTCGCATTGAAATCTTCTTCACTATAAAGCCGGATACAAATACCCTCGCTGGTACGGCCACAACGTCCTTTGCGTTGTTCTGCAGCTGCCCTTGAAATCTTTTCTATAGGTAATCGTTGTACCTTGCTGCGATAACTATAGCGACTGATACGCGCCATGCCGGTATCGATCACATAGCGTATACCCGGAATGGTTAGTGATGTTTCGGCAACATTGGTTGCCAATACAATATGTCGCCGTTTATGCGGTGCGAAGATTTTATTTTGCCGCGATGAACTCAAACGAGAATATAACGGCAAGATATCGGTATCGCGGAGTTTCTGTTTTCTTAAAAACTTGTCCGTTTCATGAATCTCCCCTTCACCTTCCATAAAGATCAAGATATCCCCCATATCAAATGAAGTCAGTTCTTTGATTGCATTTAAGATATGTTCGTTACGCTCCAGTGATTCATCTTCATCCTCCGGCCGGTATAAAACATCAACCGGATACGTTCTGCCGGAAACTTCAATAATGGGTGCATTATTAAAATGTTCGGAAAAACGTTGCACATCGATTGTTGCCGAGGTAATGATAACTTTCAGATCAGGACGCTTAGGTAGTAACTGCTTCAAATATCCCAGGATAAAATCAATATTAAGACTACGTTCATGTGCCTCATCAATAATGAGTGTGTCATATTGATTAAGAAATCGATCCTGCTGCATCTCTGCCAACAGGATGCCATCTGTCATCAGTTTTATATAAGTTTGTTTGGCGGTTTTATCCTGATGTCGAATCTTGTATCCCACATGTTCACCCAACTCCGAATGCAATTCTTCAGAGATACGTTTGGCAACTGTTCTGGCAGCCAATCTGCGCGGTTGGGTATGCCCTATCTTTCCCTCAATGCCTTGTCCCATTTCAAGACAGATCTTGGGTAGTTGTGTTGTCTTACCCGAACCGGTTTCGCCACAAACCACAGTGACAGAATGATTTTTTAAAGCATGAGTAATTACACCAATGTACTGATTAATCGGTAAACTGCTATCGAATTCACAATGCGGTCTGGCTTCTAATCTGTTTGTTTTATCCTGGATCGAGGCATTAATGCGTTGCTCCAGTTCCAGCCATTTCTTATCTCCCGGATTTTGTGCCTTATTCAAACGTGAAAAACGACTTTTTAACTGAAAAAAATCACTTCGACGTACCTGAGCCAGGGACTCACAAATTTCGTTAACTTTATCCAAATTTTCTAATTTTTTACTCACTAGTTTCTATCGTTAAATTTACTATCATATCCACTTGTTACAAAAACCAATTTATTGACGTGAATCAAGATGTTATTTGTAATATATTGATGGACTGTTAACATAATGGGACATAAAATGTAACCATTATTCATACAGTATTTTCTACGTTAAGTACTAATTAATAATAAATAATATCAATATATTACATCATTTTTCTCGAATAATTCGAATGGGGACTTCTTAACGTATGGCACTTGAATTTGAATTAGCCGGGTCGCAAATTGACGGCGCCAGGGACTATCAGGAAGATGCTTTCCTGATTACACATTTAACCGATGCAAATGGAAAACCAAGTGCTCTCGTTGTAGTGGCTGATGGCATGGGTGGTCATGCTGCTGGCAATGTAGCTAGTAATATGGCTGTACAAGCTTTTAATAAGCACGTCTCTGCTAATTATCCCACGGATAGTATTTCAGAAGTTCTCGAACAAGCTGTCGTAAAGGCTAACAATTCTATTAAAGAAACTGTCACTGAAACCCCCGCTTTGCAGGGCATGGGCTGTACCATGGTCGCTGCAATCCTCGAAGAAGGAAAAATAACCTGGGCCAGCGTAGGTGATAGCCATCTGTACCTGGTTCGTAATAAAGAATTAACTAAAATAAATGCTGACCACAGTTATGGTGGCTTCCTTGATCGTATGGAAGCACAAGGCACTCCCGTAGAACCCGAACCCGGTCTGTCTCGTAATATGTTAATGAGTGCGATTACCGGTGAAGATATTAACGAAATCGATGTTCCGGATACACCATTTGAACTGGAAACTGGTGACAGAATTATTATTTGTAGTGATGGTCTTGATACATTGAGTTCAGGCAAAATTATCCAGTTTTCTGAATGGTCTGAATCTCCAAAGGAATGTGCAGATGCATTAATGCAGGCGGTAGAAGATGCCAATATGCCGAGACAGGACAATACAACCGCTGTTGTTGTCAATGTAAAAGACAAAGCGGCGGCGGCAGCGGCGGAACCTGAGCCCGAACCTGAGGTTGAAGAAGTTGGAGAATCTACAGAGGAAATACCGGTTGTTGAAACCCCACAACCTTCTGCTCCAGAACCTGAAACTGCACCTGAAATTACGACCGAACCTTTGCAAACTGAACCAGTAGCTGAAACCTTTGAAGAACCGAAGAGTAAAACGGGTATGATTATCGGCATCGCCGCTGTAGTGATAATCCTGATTGGGGCCGGTGCTTTCTTCATGATGGGTAAAAAAGCTGCTGATACAGGCAGTGGAGAAATTGCTGAAACAGAAATGGTCGAAGAAGAAACGGTAACAGAAGCGACGCCTGATGAAGAGATGGCTGTCACCAAAGAAGAAACAACTACTG